>JAKATE010000105.1 GCA_021828085.1 Thermoplasmata archaeon
TCTCCCTGGTGGCCCCTGGGGGCCCGGAGAGCTGGTGGGGGGTCCTCGTGGACGTCTCCACCGGTGAGACCCGGGTGATCTCGGTGAGCCGGGAGGGGCTCAAGGGCCTCGTGCGGGACCTCGGGGGGGAGGGGCCCTCCGAAGCCCTCCTCCCCCCGGGCGCAGACTCGGAGGAGTTGGAGGGACTCTGGCGCTCCCACCGGCCCGGGATGCGGATCAGCCCGGGCCCCGAACCCTTGCCGGTCTCGGCCCTGCCGCCGGCTTGGGGGTCGTTCGTGGAGCTCCACCCGGAGGCCGCTCTCGCTCTGGGAACGACGGCCGCCTACATCCGCTCCAGCGAGAGCCGCATCCTCCCTTTCCTGGGTATCCCCCGGCTCGAACGGCCGGGGGCGAGGCTCCGCATCGACGCGAAGACCCTGCGCCACCTGGAGATCACCGAGCCAATGAACCCCCGACCGGGCCCCGCTCCCACGCTCCTCGAGGTGGTGAACGTGGCCGGTTCGCCGGCGGGCCGCCGTACTCTCGAGTCCTGGCTGCGCTCCCCGTGGGCCGAGCGGCCCCCCATCGAGGAGCGGCTCGACGCGGTCGAGTACCTTCACGGACGCCCAGATCTCCTCCGCTCCCTCCGGGAGGGGTTGGGAGGCGTGGGAGACCTCCCCCGGGCCTCGGCGCGGATCCTGGCCCGTCGGGGAGGGCCCCGCGACCTCTCCCTGCTCGTCCGGAGCCTCGAGAGGATCGGGTCGCTGCGCGAGCAGTTGAACGCTCTCCCGGAGGGGGAGTTTCCCGGGCTGCTCCGCGCGGTCCGTGACCGGATCGACCCGCCGGTCCCGCTCCTCCTGCGGCTGCGCGAGGCCCTCCCTCCCGAGCCACCCGCCCTGCCGGTCCCCGGGCGCACGCTGAGGATGGAGGCCTTCCCCGAGCTCCGGGAGGTGCGAAGAAGGGAGGACCATGCCCTGGAGGAGCTCGGCCGGCTCGAGGCCCGGGAGGCCCAGGAGACCGGGATCCGTAGCCTCAAGGTCGGCTTCAACCAGGTCTTCGGCTACTACTTCGAGGTCACCCGACCGCAGCTTTCCAGGGTGCCCACCCACCGGTGGACGCGCAAGCAGACCCTTGCCCAGGGGGAGCGGTACTCCTCCGCCGAGCTCGGAGCCCTCGAGGCGGAGCTCAACGACTGCCGCGAGAAGGTCGCAGCGGTGGAGGGGCGTCTCTACGAGGAGCTCCTCCAGGAGGTCGACCGGGCCGCCCCCGCGCTGAAATCCACCGGCGAGGCGGTGGGGGAGCTCGATGCCCTCGCCGCGCTCGCCCACGTGGCCCGCCTGCGTCGGTGGACCCGGCCGAAGGTGACGGAGGGACCGCGGATCCGCATCCGGGAGGGGCGTCACCCCATCCTCGAGGTCACCCTGGGCCCGGCCTACGTGCCCAACGACGTGGAGCTCGACAGGGAGGAGGGGAGGCTCCTCCTCCTCACCGGGCCCAACATGGCCGGCAAGTCCACCTACATGCGGCAGATCGGCCTCCTCGTGACGCTGGCCCAGGCGGGGAGCTTCGTCCCCGCCCGCTATGCGGAGATCGGGCTGGTCAGCTCGCTCGAGACGCGCATGGGGTTCACCGACGACCAGAGCCGGGGCAAGAGCAGCTTCATGGTGGAGATGAGCGAGGTGGCCGAGATCCTCCGGAGCGCCGACGCGAAGAGCCTCGTGCTCCTCGACGAGGTGGGGCGGGGCACGGGCACCTCCGACGGGATGGCCCTCGCGTGGGCCATCCTCCGCTACCTCAGCGAGCACCTGCGCTGCCGGACGGTGGTGGCGACGCACTACTACGGGCTCGCCGCCCGGGTGGAGACGCTCGCGGGGGCGCGCAACGCGCACCTGGCGGTCCGGGAGGAGGGGGGACAGGTCGTCTTCCTCCGCGCCCTCCTCCCCGGTGCCACGGACAAGAGCTACGGGCTCCACGTGGCCGAGCTCGCCGGCCTCCCTTCCGAGGTGCTCAAGGAGGCCCGCCGTGCCCTGCGAGGCGCGGACGGCTCCGGCGAGGCCCGCCCCGAGGGACGGGCCCCCTCCCGGGTGGTGCAGAGCGTGCTCTGGTCCCATGGGGAGCCTGCCGGAACGCGCGCGCTCCTGGAAGAGCTCAAACGCCTGGACCCCGAGGCGCTCACTCCGCTTCAGGCGCTTCAGCGCCTCGCGGAGCTGAGGCGGCGCCTGGAGAACGCCGAGGAGGACCGCGGGGAGAAGTGAGCCCCCGGGGGCTCGCCGACGTTCCCGGGCGGCCGCCGGAGCGTGGCAGGCCAAAGCGTAATGGGGACCCCTCCGTCCGGGAACCCAAGAGAGGCCGATGGGGACGCAGCCGATCGAGCCGCGACGTCGGATCCGTCCCCTGGACGACCTCACGGTCCGCCGGATCGCCGCCGGCGAGGTCATCGAGCGCCCCGCCTCGGTCGTGAAGGAGCTCCTCGAGAACTCCCTCGACGCCGGTGCGCGGCAGGTGGATGTCCGGATCGAGGAGGGAGGGCTCGCCTCCATCGAGGTCTCGGACGACGGCGCCGGGATCCCCCCCGAGGATTTCCCGGAACTCTTCCAGCGCCATCGGACCAGCAAGCTCGCCTCGGGGGAGGACCTCTCCGCGGTGCGCACCCTAGGCTTCCGGGGAGAGGCGCTCGCTTCCATCGCCGCAGTAGCCCGGGTCCGGGTCACCAGCCGCGCGGCCGGCGAGGGGGAGGCCCGACACCTCACCGTGGAGGGCGGGAACCGCTCCCCGGTCCGCTCCGAGGCGCGGGGAACCGGCACCACCGTTCGCGTCGAGGCGCTCTTCGGCCAGACCCCCGCCCGGCGGAAGTTCCTGCGCTCGGCCGCCCCCGAGGCGCTGCGCATCCACCAGGTCCTCGACCGCGCTTACCTCGCGCATCCGACGCTCGACCTCCGCTTCCTGAGCGATGGGGAGCTCCGTTTCCGCTACGCGGCGCACTCCACCCTTCCGGAAGCGGCGGCGGAGCTCCTCCCGTCGGCCTTTGTAGAGAGCGCCTTCCCCTTCCGCGGGAGCGTCGGGCCGGGAGCGTGGGTGGAGGGGCTCGCCTCCGGCCCCACCTACAGCCGCGGGAACGCGGACGGCATCTTCCTCAGCGTCAACGGGCGCCCCTTCTCCTCCCGACCCCTCCAAGAAGCGCTGCGCTGGGCTTACCGGGAGCGCCTGCCGCGGGGGAGGTATCCTGTGGTGATCCTCTCCCTCACCCTAGACCCGGAGCGTCTGGACGTCAACGTCCATCCCACGAAGCGCGAGGTGCGCTTCCAGCACGAGGCGGAGCTCCGGGAGGCGCTGGGGGCTCTCCTTCACGGAGCGCTCTCGGACCAACCACGCCCCCACGACCCGCCCTTTCCGAGGAGCCCTTCCCCAGGCCTCCCGCCGGCCGGGCCAGCGCAGACCGCAATGGCCCCGGCACCCCCCCCGGCTCCGTCCCGCTCGTTCGTCCCCCCGCTGGCTGGTTTCGACACCACTCCCCCGCCCTCGGAACCCCCCCACGGCGAGGTCCTGCCTGGCCGGAACGGACTCCCCTCGGTCCGGCTCCTGGGGCAGATCGGCCGGCTTTACCTCGTGGCCGAGGACGTGGACGGGAGCGGTGCGCTGGTGCTCTTCGATGCCCACGCGGCAAGCGAGCGGTTGCTCTACGAGAGGCTCAAGGCGGGTCGACCCCCGTCCCAGCAACGGCTCCTCCTCCCCCGGGAGCTTCCCGTCCCCCCCGCGCTCCTCACGGTCTGGGAGGCCCACGCCGATGGGCTCGCGGCGCAGGGCTTCGACGCGGAGAGGTTCGGGAGGGACCGGCTCCGCCTTCGAGCCGTCCCCGCCCCGTTCGGTCGCGCTGTCGCGGCCGAGTCCCTCTCGGCCCTGCTCGAGGAGCTCTCCGCGGAGGGTTCCGCGACAGGGGCCGACCGGTTGGGGGAAGCCTGGCTGAAGACCGCAGCCTGCCACCTGGCCATCCGGGCCGGTGACAAACTCGACCTTCCCGAGATGCGCCGGCTCCTGGACGAGCTCTACGCGCTTCCTGAGAACTTCACCTGCCCGCACGGGCGGCCCATCAGCGTCCGGGTCTCCCGGGAGCGTCTCGATCGATGGTTCCACCGGCCGTGACCGCCCCCTCCCGCGTCCTGCGCTCCCGCCCGAAGCTCGAGCGTGAACTTCGCGCTCCGCTCGAGCGGTTCCTCCTCGGGAGGGGCTTCCGGGTGGACTTCGACGTGGACGGGCACGATTACTTCGACGCTGTGGCGCGCCGGGGGGAGGAGCTCGGGCTCGTGGAGCTCAAGCTGGCCGACTGGAGGAAGGTCCACGCCCAGGCGCTCGTCCGCCGGACCTGGGCGGACTGGACCGCGGTCCTGCTCCCTCGCCGTTCGCTGGCGGAGCGGGCGAGCCTGCGCCCGGGCCCTCCGGCCTCCCGCGCCGTCGGTCTCTGGTACCTCGAGGAGGGCGAAGTGCGGGTCCTGCGCGAGGCGCGGCCGGCCGCAGGAGCCCAGGGCTCCCCGCTGCGCGAGGAGCTCCGGGAGGCCCTCGCCGCCCGGGATGCCCTTCGGGACGGCGAGAACGTGGAGATCCTCCTCAGCTCACCGCGCGCACGCCGCCTGCGACGCTGGGACGGACGCACCTGGCATTTGGAGGAGTTCGAGGTCCTTCCCGAGGCCGCCGGCACCCCTTCGCGGGGCAACGAGGACCGGAAGTCCTGAGCCCTCTCCCACCTCAGCTTTATCCCTTGGCCCCTCGCTCCCGGACTGGATGGCGGCGCCGGAGAGGAAGCGGTTCGGGGCCCTCGAGGTGGGCTACGGCTTCCTCCTCTACTGCCTCATCGGCGCCACCGGCGTGGGCATCAACCTCGCCGTTTACGTCAGCGTGCTGAGCCGCTGGGCCGTCCCGCTCGGGGCTTCGGCACTCGCCTTCTGCGCCGCGCTCGGCTGGAACTTCCTGCTCAACTGGTCGCTGACCTTCCGCAACCGTCGCAGCCGCCCCTGGACGCATCATTTCCTCGGTTACTCCCTCATCGCCCTGGTCACCCTGGGCATCAACCTCACGGGGCTCTCTCTGCTCCTCGACCGATTCGGGCCGATCCTCGGGCAGCTCGGGGGCATCGCGCTGGGGAGCGTCTGGGGCTACTTCGCGAACCGTTGGCTCAACTTCCGCGCGGTCCCCTCGCTCGCTCCGGGCGGCCCGATCGGCCCGGAAGAGAGACCCGAGCATCTCTGAGGGGTTTCCGCCCTTTCAGCGGGAAGTGCGGGTCGGAAGCGCCTCCTCGAAGAGCGCGAGGTACTCGCGCGCCTGCTGTTCGAAGCTGCGCTTCCCCATCAGTTCCCGTCCCCTCTGCGCGAGCCTCCCGCGGAGCACGGGGTCGCGGTAGAGTTCGGCGAGCGCCCGCGCATGAGCGGCGACGTCCCCCCCCGGCACCTCCACGAACCCCGGGTCGTCCCCGTTCCCGTCGAGGTTGGCCTCGGGGGTGGTCACCGTGGGGATCCCCAATGCGGCCGCCTCCTGAACCACCGCCGGCAGGCCCTCGTAACGCGTCGGGAGGTAGAAGACATCGGAGGCGGCGAGCACTTCCCTCTTGCGCTCCTCCGGGACGACCCCGAGGGTGCGCACTCCTTCCGAGGGTGGATCGGCGTTCCCCGCGTTGAGCAGCAGGACGGGCAGGCCCTGCTCGCGGAGGAGGCGCACCGTGGCGCGGGCGACGTCGAGCCCCTTGCGCCAGGGGTCCCGGGCGAGGAAGGAGAGCACGAAGGCCCCCGGGGGAATCCCCAGCGACGCCCTGGCCCGTTCCCGCTCCTCGGGAGCGACCGGCGTCGCCGGCTCCACCCCGTTGAGGATCACCCGGATGCGCCCCGGGTCCACCCGGTAGAATCCCGCCAGGTCCCGGGCTACGCCGGGGGAGCAGGCGATGCAACGGTCGGCCCTCCGGGCCCCCCCACCCTCGAACCAGCGGATCGTCGCGTCGTCCGCGTGGAAGCCCAGGGTCGTGCGCAACCCCTGCCCGCGTAACGGACGGCCCATCTCCAGGAAGCGCGCCGAGATACCATGGAAGGTGGCCACATGGACCGGACTTCCGTGCGACGCGGGCGTTCCCGTCCGCCGGGGGACGCCCATGGCGAAGCGCCCTCCGAGCTCGTTGTTCGCCACGATGATGTCTACCGTCGGCGGGACCCGCCGCGAGGCGTGGAAGGAGAAGTCCAGCTGGGCCCCGAAGGGAAGATGGGCCCGCGGGTGCGTGGGCACCCCGATGGCGCGGATGCCTTCCCACCGGTCCTCGAGCCCATCCGCCGCGTCTCCGTAGGACGGGTAGAGGACGCTCACTTCGTGTCCCCAGCGGGCCAGGTACTGGCCGATCCACGAGACGATGTGGGAGAGCCCCATGGAACGTTCGCGCGGGTGATGGGAGGAAAGGAACGCGATCTCCATGCGGACCGGGGTGGACGCCCAGGTCAGAAGCAGGCTTCGGATAGACTCTTGTGCTGGAAGTCCGGGGCTCGATGGCCGCAGGAAGGCCCGGGATTGCTCGCTCAGAGTAGCGCGTTGGAAATCAATGGACCGAACGCCCAGAGGGGGTCTGCAGGGCGGCTATGGCCAAGGTAGCGGTGTTGACCTGAACAGCGTACCCGGATTACCACCTACGCCGTGAGTGGGACCTGCACCGGCCCTTCCTTGAGGATATCTTCCTGTCCCAACCGTTTCAGTCCATCCTTCACGTTCGCCGTGACGTTTAGGTACCAGGTACGTCGCAGGCCTCCCAATCGCACTTCGGTCCACCCTACCCGTCCCAGTTCCTCCAGCAGGCGCTCCTGGTACTCCGCCTCGTCGTGCTCCTTGATCCCGCCCTCCAGCAACAACCACCGGGGCGCCATCTCCAGGCGGTAGGCGA
>JAKATE010000106.1 GCA_021828085.1 Thermoplasmata archaeon
CGGAAACAAGTCCATCGTCTACGCCATGGCGGCCGGCACGAAGGTGGCCGAGGCCATCGACCGTTACATCGCGCAGAAGAAGGGACGGGAACCGATCCCCCGACCGGATCCCTTCGGTGGTGCGGAGCCCGCGCAGATCTATCCGGAGGGTTATGGAGAACCCTCCTGGGTGCTCTGAGCGCTCCCCCAGGTCGGGCCAGCCCAAAGCCCCTAGCGGCGTCTCCCTTCCAACTCTGGAGGGATGGAGGGAGTGCCTTCTCCGAGGGCCTCCTTGAGGTCCGTCGTCGCCCCGACCGAATCCGCTGCCAACCGGTTGGGCGCGTCGCCTCCCTTGCGCCCTAGGGGGGCCGTTCAACGGTCGGTCCGGTCTCTGCGGGAGGTACGGGAGGCTGTCCGTGACCGCGACCTCCGCTGCCGCGGGAGTTCGGGAAAGCAGACCCCGGCCGATCCTCGACGACCGGGGGAACGGACGAGGAGCCCGGGCCCGGAGCGGATGCCCCCGAGGCCACCGGATTGCCTCGCAGGACGGAAGGGACCAAGGCCGCGAGGCAGAGCACGGCGGAGACCAGGAAGATCAAGTGGATCGAATCGAGGAATCCCGCGGCCGCCCCGCCGCCCGTGGCGGTCCCGAGGAAGATCGCGGCGATGCTGGACTCCGGCAGGACGCTCGCCATGACGACGAGCGTCAGCCCCAGGCTCACGGTGGAGCCGGTGTTCACGAAGGTGGTGCCGATGCCGGAGGCGATCCCCCGACGGGAAGGGGGCACCGCCGACATCATGGAGGCGCGGTTGGGGGCGGCGAAGAGCCCCATGCCGGCCCCCACGAGGATCATCGAGGGGACCAGCTGAAGGAAGCTCGCCTCGGGGGGGATGTCGGTCAGGAGCAGGAAGCCGACGGCCGAGGCGAGCAGCCCAAGAACAAGGAAGGGCCGGGGCCCCCATCGGTCGGAAAGCCAGCCACTGACCGGTCCCATGGTGGCGAGGGAGGCCGAGACGGGGATGAGGAAGAGGCCGGCGTCAAAGGGGGAGAGGAAGCGGGGAGGCCCCTGGAGGTAGAAGATGAGCACGAACGAGAAGGCCCCCCGGGCGAGCGAGTTCAGCAGGATCGCGACCGTGGAACCGGTGAAGACCCGGCTTCGGAAGAGCGAAAGGTCCAGCATGGGGAAGGGGACCTGGGTCTCGACCCAGACGAAGAGCCCCAGGAGGGCGAGGCCCCCCACGATCAGGGGGGTGACCACGGCGTCGGGGGCCTCCCCGAGAGCACCCATGGTGATGCCCAGGAGCAGCGAGAAGAGACCACCGGCAAAGACGATGTTCCCTGCCCAGTCGATCCGCGGTCGCACCTCGGGGGGCTCGATCTCCTTGAGATCGCTCCGAGCGCGCAGCGTGGCCACGATCCCGATGGGAACGTTCACGAAGAAGATCCAGCGCCATCCGAGCGTGGAGGTGATGATCCCGCCCAGCATGAGACCCGAAACGGCCCCCACCACGATGGAGACCTGGTTGATGCCCAAGGCGCGGCCCCGTTCGTTGGCAGGGAAGGCATCGGTGATGATCGCGGCAGAGTTGGCGAAGAGGAACGCGGCCCCCACAGCCTGAAGCAGGCGGAAGGCGACGAGCTCGAGCCCCGTCTGGGAGAACCCACAGAGCAGCGAACCCAACGTGAAGACCGCGAAGCCGATCACGTAGAGACGGACCCGACCGAAGAGGTCGGAGAGGCGCCCGAAGTTGAGGAGGAAGACCGCCGTGAACAGGCTGTAGCCGATGAGGATCCACAGGAGGGTGGTCGCAGTGGTCCCGGCGAGCTCGCGACCGATGGTGGGGAGAGAGATGAGCACGATGTTGGTGTCGATGGCGGACATCAGCGTCGCCAACGTCGTGTTGGAGAGGACGAGCCACTTGTACTGCAAGATCCCACCGTCTCCCGGCTACGGGGGCGCTTCTCCGCAGGGTACGGCCCCCGGGTTGCCCTTCCCCCGGTCCCCCAGAGATCTCCTCGGCCCCCTCTCGACGGAGGTCCCCGGGGCCGCGTCGGCCCTCCCGGTGAGCGGTGCCTTCGCGGTCGCTGGACGGTGCCTCCCCCTGACCCGCATCGACCCTGGAAGAATCCCGGATACGGAGCAGCGACTGATTCGGGCCCCTTCGCTCTCCCGACCGAAAGGCAGGAGTCCCGGAGGGAAACGCGCGCACGTCGGCGAAGGCTCCCTGCGTCCCATGTCCCCTGCCCCCACCCCCGCGGACCGACCGCGGCCCCTGTGAAGTCGGGGGAACTGGGCCATCATCCAGAGCGGGTACGCTTCCGCCACGCGAAGCACGTATCGGCAGAGGGGGGAGCCCGTGTTCAAAACCTTGCCGGGGAGTGGGGGCGAGGGCTCCATGATCGAGTGGGGGAGATTCCTCGAACCCCTGGGAGCCACGCGGGTATAGTCTCTCAGTGAAGCGAACCCGACCCCGGCTCCCCCGGGAGGCCCGGTTTCCGGGTACGGGGTCCGCGGGGAACGATCGCCCATCAGATTTGGAGAAAGGGAGCCACTGACCCTGGGCAACTCCATGAGGCTGGAGGGATGGCCCCTCCATGCGGCGGCAAGCGGCCCGTGGGTGGCTCGAGCGCTGGGAGGCCATGCAGGACCGGTACGTGTACCAGCGGGAACCTCGTTTCGAGGCCATGGGCGAGATCCTCGAAGCCATGGGGAAGGGACCCCGGAGGATCCTCGACCTCGGATGCGGACCCGGGTCGCTGTCGCTCCGCCTCCTCCGCCGCTTTCCCAGGGCCCGGGTGGTGGCGGTGGACCAAGACCCAGTCCTCCTCCAACTCGGAAGGAGCGCCTGGGGGGACTTCGGCGGGAGGCTCCAGTGGGTCGACGAGGATCTGCGGAGGGCCCCCTGGGGAGAGGGCCCTCTACGAGGTCCTTTCGACGCCGCGGTCTCCACCACCGCCCTGCACTGGCTGAGCACCAGGGAGCTACGCAAGGTCTACGCGGGGGTGGCCCACGTGCTCCGTCGTGGCGGGGGACTCCTCAACGGAGACTCCATGCCCTTCTCCCCCGCCGCCCCCACTCTGGATTCCCGCGTGAGGGCCTGGATGCATCGCCTCTACCGCTCGGACCCCACCGGAACGGGAGGGGAGAGCTGGACCGGCTTCTGGAGGGCGATCTCTCGGGTGGAGGAGCTCAACCCCGAGCTCGAGGAACGGGCCCGTCGCTACCCCTCCCGTCACTCAGCCGAGAACCATCTCCGTCCGTCCGAGCAGGTACGGCTACTCCGAGCGGCCGGCTTCCGCGAGGCAGAGGTGCTCTGGCAGGCCATGTCCAATCGGGTCCTGGTGGCGCTCCGGTGAACGGGGGGGACCCGCCGGGCGGCCACGACCGGGGCCGTGCTACTCTTCGGAGCCGCCTTCCGGCGACCACTCCTGGAGGGGCTCGTGCCAGGTCCCCGCCGCCTTGGAGAGACCTTTCTTGACCCCCTTCTTCGTGGCCTTACCCATGCGGGCGGAGGCCGCGACCGTGCGGTCCTTCAACGCCCCCGATCCCCGCTTCACCGCACTCCCCAACGCCAAGGAACCGCTCTTGACGCTCGAGGGCAAGGTCCGGATCGCCTTCTGGATGCGCACGGCCGCGACCGCGAGCTCGTAGTCGATCTCCCGGGCGAGGTCCTCGGACCCCCAGGCCACCCGCTTCGCGCCCTTGTCGATCTTCTTCTCGATCCCCGTCAGTTCGGCCTCGATGTCCTTTCCGAGGCCACGAGACGCCTGGCGCAACTGGGCCAAATGTTCCCGGAACCGGGTCTCTTGAGAACTCGGCATGTTCGGCGGTGGGGGAGGCACGGGGAGGCGGTTTAAGATGATTGGCCTGGAGGCCGTCCGCCCCCGCCCGAGCGGTGGAGGGGCGATCCGACCCGTCCCGAGATAAGCCTCCGCGGGCTCTATCCGAGGGGAAGGGACATTGGAGGAGCAGGGAGCCCCGGAAGCGGTGGTCGTGGAGTTTGATGGGGGCTGCCAGCCCCCGGCCGGCCGCAAGTTCGCCTCGTGGGCCTATGTCATCCACGGCCGCGGTTTCGAGCATGAGGACTCCGGGCTTGCGGCCGAGCCGGGCTCGCCCCTGGCCACGAACAATGTGGCCGAGTATCAGGCGGCCATCCATGGCCTGGAGTACCTGCTCTCCCAGGGGTACCGCGGGCCGGTGGTCCTCCAGGGGGACAGCGAGCTGGTCCTGAAGCACCTCCAGGGGACCTACCGCGTCCGGGCTCCGCACCTCCGGCCGCTCTATGAGCGGCTCGTCGAGCTCGCCCGGCAGTTCTCCAATCTCACCCCGCACTGGGTCCCACGAGAGCTCAACCAGCGTGCGGACCACCTCACGGAGCTGGCCATCGCGAGGGCCCGGTCGCCGGTCGGCCGACCGCGGGATTGGAGCGCGCACTAATACGTATAAATCGGTATCGGCCCGGCGGGACCGCGGGGCTCCGGGGCAAGGTTTATCTTTGGAACTTCCGCATAGCACCTGCCACTGGGAGGCGTCCATCGATGACACGTGAGAATCCCAACCTGGCGAGCCCTACCCGAACGAAGCGGCACAAGCGCATCCGGTGGCTCCCCCTGCTCGTGGGGGCGGCGATCGTCCTGGTCTCCGGCTCGGTCGTAGCCGATGTGGTGCTGACGTACGTCGCCAACACGGGAGTGGGCACCAACGCCGTCTCGCCGTTCGAGTGGGCGGACGGGGCGAACTATGGAACGGCCAACGGCCTCGGTCTGGCCACGACCGCCTTCTCCCCCTCCTCCACCGATGCGGCACAGATGAGCACCACGATCTCGGGCGTCCAGCTGGTCAACGTGGAGCTGGTGGATGTCAACACCTTCCAGCTCGCATCGACGCTCACCAGCCCGACCACCGCAGCCTTCGGGACCATCGGAACCTTCAATGTCCCTTCCACCGGGCCGACCGGGGTGGCTTGCGCCTACGCGTTCATCACCACCTATGTGCCCTCCACCTCCGGTGCCCTCGTCCCGGGCGCTCCTGCCGGCTGCACCGCGTTCATTCCCGGGACCGGCACCACCACCTCCTTCGGGAACGGGTGCACCGTGGTCGCCGCGGTGACCATCGACCTCATCTCTGGAACCGTCACGGGGGCCTCGAACCTCGTCGGAGCGTGCACTCTGAGCTCGTCCTCCGCTACGGGGACGCCGTCGCTCTACGTGAGCTACGCGATCTACACCACCACGGGCGTGACCGCGTCCAGCCTCTCCAGCTTCGGGATCCCGGTGACCTTCAGCTAGACAAGAGACCCTGGAGCGAAGGAGAGCCAAACCCTATCGGAGAGGAGCCGGGACCCCCGGCTCCTCTCCCCCCTTTGTTTTAAAAACCCAGGAAACGAAAGATGGCCCCCATGGAAAGTAGCCCGAGGCCGAAAGGGCGCCGCCGACGCTATCTCGCGATCCTCCTTGGAGCGGTGCTGCTGACCGCCACCGCGGTCGGATACGCCGACGTGATCCTCACCTATCACGGATCCACCTCCGTGAGCGGAACCACCTCCCCCTTCCAGTTCGTCAACGGCGGCAACTACGCCACCGCGGCCGCGGACGGCTTCGCCACCAACACCTACCCCAACAGCGCCCAGGCCTCCGTCGCCATCAGCGTCTCGGGAGCGGACGGGGCCTACGGCACCTACGAGCTTGACACGCTCGAGGTCGCGGCGGAGGTCACCTCCACCGCCACCTGGTCCCTCAGCGTGGCCGTCTCCACCCCCCTCGTTGCGACAGGGGTCAACGCGGCCTACATCTCCTACTGCACCAGCGCCCCCACCGGGGTGACCCTCACCGGGACCCCCCTCGCCTCGGGGACCGACGCGAACGGGAACCCGTGGGCGATCTATTCCCCCACCTGCGCCGGGACCGAGGCTTCCCTCTCCCTCCTCGCGGCCGGGGCCGGCGCCCCGCTGACCCTCACCGGGCTCACTTCGGGCGTGAGCATCCTCTACGTCTCCTTCGCCGTCGCCGTCACCAACACCGGCGCCTCCACCACGACGGCAGCCGGGATCACCCTGGAGGCGACGAGCTCGTAGGCCCGTCCCGAAGAACCGCCACGATCTTTGGGAGGAGCATCCTCAGGCCCGTCGGACAAGGACGCAGGGAGGTGGCCTGAAGCCCTTGGCTCCAGAGAGTACGGAGAGGGAGAGCCGGACGCTCTTCACCCTCCTCATCATCGCCGGGAGCATCGGCCTGGCCGGGGGGACCCTGGAGCTCCTCCTCTTCGGCCAGTTCGGACCGGGCCCGTACTTCACCGTCTCCCTCTCCACCGCCGTCCTCCTGGTGACCCTGCTCTTCGTCCGTACCACCCCCTCTCCCCTCACGGGGAACCCTGCCCCCTCGGCCTCCCCGACAGCAGGGCCGGAGGACCTGCCCAATCCCCTCTCCACCCCCGGCCAGAACCCCCTCTCCGACGCCCTTCTCGCTCGCGGGGATGGCTGGGCCGACGAGAAGGCCGCCCTGACGGCCTCCTTCAGCGCTCGGGCTCGTCCGGAGGCGGCAGTTGCCTCCACCGCGCCCGAGCTCACCCTCGAGAGGCGGCCCTGGCAAGCCCAGCCGCTACCGGTTCCGCTGGGGGGCGGGTTCCTGGTCCCCCGGACCTCGGAGGGGGTGCTCGCCAGCCTTGACCGGCTCGCCGAGGAGCTCGCTCGCCCCGTGCCGGGGGTCCGTGCCCCGCCCACCGAGGAGAGCCCCGAGCCGTCCGAGCCGGCCCCCCCAGCCACCCACGTCATCGAGGATGTCCTGGTCCACCCCCACCTCGG
>JAKATE010000107.1 GCA_021828085.1 Thermoplasmata archaeon
GCGCCCGAGGGGCCCCCGGCCGAGGCGGAAGGGCCGCCGGTCCCAGGACCGGAGAGCTCCCCGGAGCTGCCGCCGGAAGGGACCGACGAGGAGGGGCTCGCGGAGGCGCTCGCCGCCGACGAAGCGCTGGGCCGGGAAGCCGAGCTCCCTCCCCACGAGCACGAGCTGCCGCTCCACGACCATCCCTTCCCCTCCCACGACCACGAGCTTCCCGCCCACGAGCACGAGCCGTACCGTGACCAGCTGGAGAACCAGGAGGCGGACCTCTCCCAGCTGAAGGTCTCGCTGGCCAACCTCCGCCAGAGCGTCGAGGACAAGGAGGAGGAGATCCGCGCGCTCCACGAGCGCGCGACGATGGCGGAGGAGGAGCGGGCGAGGCTCGCCGAGGAGCTCACCCGGGTCCGGAACGAGCAGTCCCGCACCCCTGCGGGGGTCCCCGTGGTCGTCTACCGGAGCGAGGAGGGGGTGATCGACGCGGTCCACTGGATGCCCCTCGAGGCCCCTGGAGGGGCCCACGGTCTCCTCGAGAGGCTCATCGAGTTCTGGCACCAGGAGGGTCTCAGCCTGGAGTTCTCCGGGCTCCCGCCGAACCTCTCGGTGCGCGTCCGGGGCGACCGGGAGCTCCGCGGCTTCGAGATGGTGCCCTCCTCGGTCCTCTTCGTCCGGCTCTCGGCCCGCGAGAGGGCGAGGCTCCTTCCCCCGACGGCGCCGGAGGCGGAGGGGTCGGAGCCGGCCGCCTCCCCCGGGGTGGAACCCGCGCCGGAGCACCCGAGGCCCCCCTCGGAGGCTTTCGACCTTCCCCCGGACTCCACCGGCGCTCCAGAGTGAGACCGGCGGGCGCGCTGTCGGGGGGCTTATGTAGCCCCCGGACCCTGCCGCCCAGAGCGATGGCGGGTCGGCGTCTCGAGCCGAGGATCGTGGAGACCCGGCGCACACTCCTCAAGGGTTCCATGCTCGTGGTGGGCTTCCCCACCCACGGGCTCGTCGGCTCGGTGGCGGTGAGCTACCTGGTCCACTCCCTGGAGATGTCCCCCATCGGGCACATGCTCAGCGACCGCTTCCCCCCCACGGTGGTGATGGAGGCGGGGGTGGTGCAGCCCCCGGTCCGCCTCTACGCGAGCCGGCAGATCTGCGGCGTCGACGGGAAGTGCAGCCAGCTCGTGGCGGTGCTCTCGGACATCCAGCCCCCTCCCGAGCTCTTGAACCCCATCGGGGAGCGGCTGCTCGACTACGCCGAGGCGCGCGGCATCCAGCTCGTGGTGGCGCTCGAGGGCCAGCCGGTCGAGCAGCGCTCCCGCGGGGACGTGCGGGTGGTGGCCATGTGCAACTCTTCCGCCGTGGGCGTCCTCGAGAACTACCGGTTCCCCCGGGCCACGGGGCTGGTGACCGGCTTTGCGGGGGCCCTCCTCCTCGCCAGCGTTGGGCGCAAGCTCCCCGTGCTCTGCCTGGTGGCCCAGGCGCACAAGAGCCACCCGGACGCCCGCGCCGCCGCCCGGATGCTCGAGATCATCCGGCCCATGGTCCCGATGCTGGTCATCGACACCATGCCGCTCAAGCGCAAGGCCGAGGAGATCGAGGGCGAACTGCGACGGAACATCGTCCAGCAGCGCGCCTCGCTCAAGGAGCTCGAGGAGCCCGGCGGGGGTGAGATGTATCGTTGACAGCGCCCCGGGTCCGTCACCGGCGGCCCCCCTGGTTCCCTCCCCGAGGGCCTTCTACCTGAGGAACTTCCATCCGCGGGACATCCCGCGGATCGCGCTCATCGTCGCCGACGCCCTCCGCGAGCACTACGAGCCGTCGCTCTACCTGTCGCTCTCGCAGCAGTGGCCGGAGGGGTTCCTGGTCGCCCAGGACCGGATGGCGGAACCCCAGGGTTTCCTCCTGGGGGTGAACCAGACCCCGGGCGAGGGGCGGATCCTCATGTTCGCCGTGGACCGGGAGTGGCGGAACCTCCACTTGGGCCGGGCGCTGATGCTGGAGTTCCTCCGGCGCAGCCGTGCCCGGGGGCTCGCCCGGGTCACGCTCGAGGTGCGCGTCGGGAACCGGACGGCGATCCGGTTCTACACCCGCTTCGGCTTCACCGTCACGGACCGGCTGCACGCCTACTACTCGGACGGGGAGAGCGGCTACCAGATGACCCTCGATCTCTGAGGGCGCGTCTTCGCGAGCGGACGGCGTCTTTTTCTGGCCGAGGAGATGCTCCCGCGACAGACTACCATGGCGACCGAGTGGCCCACCGCCGGGGAGATGATGACGTCGGACACCGTCCGCGCGGACGCTGACGAACCGCTCTCGGCCGTCGTGGGCGCCATGCGCGCCCGCGACATCCACGAGGTCCCCGTGCTCCGGCGGGGGAAGCTCGTCGGGATGGTGCTGCTCGAGGCCCTCGCGCGCCGCCCGATCCTCCCCATCAGCGCCAAGGCCGAGCACGTGATGGTCGTCCCGCCCACGCTCTCCCCCGGGGACCCGCTGCCCGTGGTCGCTCAGCGGCTACTGGAGACCGGCCGGAGGGCGGCGTGCGTGGTCGACCCCCGGAGCGGCAGGCTCCTCGGCATCGTCTCGCGCGCCGACCTGGTGCGCGCCTCGGTCAAGGAGAAGGTCCTCGCGGACACCCCGGTCCTCCCGGTGGCGACCCCTCCCACCCGGTCCCTCCGGGAGGGCGACTCCCTCCGAAGCCTCATGGCCGACCTCCGTCCGCTCGAGGAGAGCGCGCTCCCGGTGCTCGACAAGAACGGTCGACTCCAGGGAGCCCTCGCCCTCCGGGACGTGGTCAAGGCCTTCTGGCGCCCGGTCCGCCCGGGAAAGCGCGACGCCGCCGGGAGGGAGCGCCCGACGGACCCGACCGTCGGGAGCCTGATGAGCCGTCCAGCCGTCAGCGTCCCCCGGGAGGCGACCGTGGGGGAGGCCTGCCGGGCGATGGCCCGCCATTCCCTCACCAGCGTCTTCGTCGAGGATGGCGAGGAGCTGCTCGCCGTCTTCTCGGAGGGGGACCTGCTCCGCCTGGCCCAGCGCCAGCAGCCGGGAGAGGGGGTCTACGTCGAGGTCACGGGCTTCCCGCCGGGCACCGATCCCCGCCTCTTGAGCGACCTCGACCGGGTCATCTCCCGGGGGCTCCATCGCGTCGGCCGGCTCCTGGAGGTCCGTACCCTCTCCGTCCACGTCACCCCCCGAGGGGAGAAGCGCACCGGCCAGGTCACCGTGGGGCTGCGGGCGCACGCGGACCGGGACTCCCTCTGGGTCGAGCGCTCCGACTGGGACGTGCTGCGCGCCGCAACCCTCGGCCTCGAGGAGCTCGAGCGGCAGGCCCGTGAGCTCAAGGAGACCCGCCAGGACCTCCGGCGCGAGGCGACCTCCTCCCGGGTCCTCCCCCCGACGAGCATCCAGCTCACCGGGGAGCCCGAGCTGGAGCTCAAGCTCGACCGCTCTCTCCCCGAGACCCCCCGCCGGCGAAGGAGGTAGGAGGCCATGATCCCCGGCGGGCGGCTCAACGACCGCAACATGCGCATCATGATGAAGCGCATGGGGATGACCACGGAGGAGATCTCCGAGGTCGAGGAGGTCATCATCCGCCGGAAGGACGACGAGCTCGTCCTGGAGTCCCCGGAGGTGACGGTGATCACGGTCCAGGGCGTGAAGACCTTCCAGGTCGTGGGGGAGCCGAAGAGCCGCCCCCGGACCCCGTCGGCCGCCGCGGGCACAGGGAACGCCCCGCCCGCTCCCCCGCCGTTCACCGAGGAGGATGTGGCCATGGTCATGGACCACGCCCACGTGGAACGCGCCGAGGCGGAGGGTGCACTCCGCGAGGCCGGCGGAGAGCCCGCCGAGGCCATCCTGCATCTCCTCGCCCGGCGCAAGGGCTGACCGAGCTTCCGGCCTTGAGCGCCCTGGTCTTCCCCTTCCAGGAGTGCGTGGAGGCGAACCTCTGGACCGCCTCCCCCGTGCGCATCCTGCTGCTCAAACGGACCCCGGCCCGGGGGGGTTTCTGGCAACCCGTGAGCGGTCGCGTGGAAGCGCGCGACGGCACCTTCCCCGCCGCGGTCCGCCGGGAGGTCCTGGAGGAGACCGGGTTCCGTCTCGCCGGGCCGCTCGAGGACCTCGACTGGAGCTACGCCTTTCCCGGGCGCGACGGGAGGACCTGGCGGGTGCACGCCTTTGCCGCGGAGCTCCCCAGACCCTCCCCCCCCACCCTCTCGGACGAGCACACCGAATGGGCCTGGCTCCCCCCGGGGGAGGCGCTGCGCACGCTGAGCCTCCCGGACAACCGCGACGCCCTGAGACGCCTGCTGGCCCGGCAGAGCTCGCGGGGATCCGGTCCGCGATAGGGCCCCGGGCTGCGGGTGAGCCGGAGGCGCCCCCCCTGGGAGGGGGCGGCGACGGGGAAGGTTCTTGCCCTCCCCGGCGGTCAAATGAGGGAGGAGCGGGAGCGTGGAGGAGCGCGGGGTGGTGGATCCTGGCCGTGACTCCCCGGACCCTCCGTACCGGGTCTACGCGACGATGGAGGGGAGCCTGCTCGAGGACCTCCGTGCCGCAAGGCACCGGAAGATCGTCCTCCAGACCCCGGCCGGCCTCCTCCGCAACGCCACCGACCTCGCATCCCAGATCCGGGAGGCGACCGGGACGCCCGTCGTGACGCTCGTCCGGGCCTGCTTCGGAGCGTGCGACCCGCCCTCCCCGGAGGAGGCGCCGGGGGCCGACGCGCTCGTCACGCTCGGCCACGCCCCGATCCCCAACATGCGACGGCATCTGACCACCTACTTCGTGGAGATGCGTCAGAAAGGCAAGGACCCGGAACTGCTCGCCGAGACGGTGAGGAGCGCGAAGCTCCCGTCGAGGCTCGGGCTGGTGGCCTCCATCCAGCACCTCGACCTTCTGCCCGCGCTCGCCCGAGAGCTCGGGGTGCGGGGCACCGAGACCCGTATCGGCCAGGGCGGACGGCGGCTTGCCTACCTCGGCCAAGCGCTCGGGTGCAACTACACCTCCGCCGAGTCGGTCTCCCGGGAGGTGGAGGGGTACCTCTTCGTGGGGACGGGACGCTTCCACCCCCTGGGGCTCGCCTTCGCGGTGGAGCAGCCGGTCTGGGCGCTCGACCCGCTCTCCGGGGCCCTCAGCGAACCGTTGGACCGGGAGCGGCTCATCCGGCGCCGCCTGCTCACCATCGCCCAGGCGACCCCGGCCCGGCGCTGGGGGATCCTCGCGAGCGCCTTCGACGGACAGAACCGGCTCGGGATGGCCGCGACGCTGAAGGCCCGGGCCGAGGCGCACGGGCGGCAGGCCGAGATCCTCATCTTCGACCGGCTCGACCCGGCCGACCTCCTGGGCCGCGACCTGGAAGCGTACGTCTCCACCGCCTGCCCCCGGATCGCCCTCGACGACGGGGAGCTGTTCGAGCGCCCCCTCCTCACGGCCCCGGAGTTCCTCTCCGCCCTGGGGGAGCGCCCGCTGCTCCCCTACCGCTTCGACACGTACGCCTGAGCCCCGGATGCCGACCCTCCGCCCGCTCCTGCTGGCCGCCCTCGTCTCCCTGGTGGGGGGGATCGCGCTCGTGGTGGAGGCCGTCCTCCGGGGACAGGTCTCCGGGGCCGTGGTCGTGGTCTTTCCCGTCTTCTACAGCAGCTCGGGGCTCTTTGCGGCGGGGGTCGCGCTGATCTTCCTCGCCATCGTCCTCGCCGCCTTCTCGTCGTTCAGCGCAGGCCCCGGGTCCGAGCGGACCCTCCCGGCCACGGCCGAGTCCGGAGGGTTCGTGCTCCTCGGCCCGGTCCCCATCGTCTTCGGGAGCGTGCACCCTCCCGTCCGCTGGCTGGTCGTGCTGGGTGCCGTGCTGACCGCGCTGATCGTCGCTCTCGCCCTCTGGGCCCTGCTCGGATAGCGGACGGTCTACGGCAGGAGGCCGTGGCTCCGGAGGAAGAGGCGGTGGAGCCGCTCATCGGAGGAGAGCTCCGGGTGGAAGGTGAGACCCCAGAGGTTCCCCTGCCGGACCGCCACGGGGGAACCGTCCCAGTGTCCCAGCACCTCAACCCCGGGGTCCACGCGGAGGATCCGGGGCGCCCGGATGAAGGCCGCAGGGAAGGGGCCGCCGGAGAGTCCCTGGAGGTCCACGGGGGCCTCGAAGCTCTCCACCTGGCGTCCGTAGTCGTTGCGACGGACCTTCACGGAGAGGAGCCCAAGCGTCACCGGGTCCCGCCCCCCGGGAGAGGGCTCGAGCTCGCGCGCGAGAAGGATGAGCCCGGCGCACGTCGCGAGCGCCGGTAGTCCACCTTCGAGCCGCTCCTTGAGCGGAGCGCGCAGTCCCTCCTCGTCGAGGAGCCGGGAGAGGGTCGTGCTCTCTCCTCCGGGCAGGAGGAGCGCGCTCACCCGGAGGAGGTCGGCGGGGGCGAGGACCGGAACCACGCTCCCTTCCCCCAGGACCCGCTCCACGGCGGCGGCGTGCTCGGGGACGTCCCCCTGCAGGGCGAGGACCCCGACGCGGGGTCGGGAAGGGGAGCTCACGGGTGCGCGTTCGCTCCGCGACGGAGCTCCTCGAGGAGCTCCCGGGCGCGGTCCTGTCGGATCGCGTGTTCGGCCACCAGGCGCTCGGCGAGGGCGTCGACCTCCTCCGGGGCGGCCCCCACGGTGACGGCGACGTTCCGCGCGTGCAGGGCCATGTGCCCCTTCTGGATCCCCTCGTTGGCGAGGGCCCGGAGGGCCGCGAAGTTCTGGGCCAGCCCGACGGCGGCCATCACCTCGGC
>JAKATE010000108.1 GCA_021828085.1 Thermoplasmata archaeon
CGAACGCAATAGAAGGAGCCCGACCCACCGTCGAGCGGCAGCACCAGTAACACCAGGGTCATCTTCGCGGTCAACAACGAGATCGGGAGGCGGGGAAGGGCACGGCCTAGAACGTAGAGCAGGGGCCGACGGAAGGGTTCGGGCTCCGGCTGAGCTCCGGGACCCCTACCGCAACCTAATCCCTCCTCCGTCATGGGGGACGCGGATGACCTTGGGCCCAGCCGGTCCGTCCGCCACCCCTGCCGAGGGCGGCGCCACCCCCCGGGCCGGGAGGGCTCGAGACGCCACCCTGTCCCGCTGGGCCGGCGCGATCCTTCTGGTGGGGGCGGCGCAGTTCATCGTCGAGATGGCGGTGGAGCAGGCGTTCTGGCCCTCCTCCTGGCCCTCGGGTCGGGAATACTCAGGCTGCACCTCGCCGTTCGACCCGCTCACGAACGCGATCAGCGACCTAGGAGGGCACTGCGCGCTTGGACTGGGGATCGCCTTTGACGCCTCCGTCTTCGTCGTGGGCATCGCCGCGCTCGGGGGGGCGATCCTTCTCTGGCGCGTGCTCCCGCGACGCCGCTCGCTCCGCATCGGGACCGTGCTGCTGATGCTCGCGGGCGCCGGGGCGATGGGGGTCGGCATCTGGCCCGAGTTCCATCCGACCCCGCATGGGATCTCGGCCTTCTTCGCGTTCTTCTTCGGTGGACTGGGGCTCATCGCCCTCGGCCGCGGGCTCGCCAAGACCGGGGACGGGCGGACGTTCTCGCTCCTCACATCCCTCGGAGGGGTCGTGGACCTCGTTTCGATCTTCCTCTTCCTCGGGAGCGACGCGATCGCCCCCGGCTTGAGCGGGCTCTTCGAGCGAATGATCGTCGCCCCGGTGCTCCTCTGGGCCATGGGCTACGGCCTGCGGCTCCTTCGGGGGACCGCCCCGGTCTTCGGCCCAGGGACGGCAAGGCCGGCCCCCCAGTCGGCATGACCGACGAGGCGCCTCCAGGGTCCAAGACCGAACCCAGGGCGCCCCACGTGCCCGTCCGTTGGCGAGCCTTCCGGCGCCTGCGGTGGCCACAGTGGCTGAGCCAGATACGGCTCCTGGTCGTGGTGCTCCTCTTCCTGGGGATCGTGGGCGCCCTCATGATGGGCCCGAGCGGACCCTCCTTCGCCCTCGCCCAGCTGGGACTGTTCCCGCTCGTGGCGGGAGGCACGGACGCCCTTCTCTCCCGCTACCGCTGGCGCCGCTGGCGGGTGCCGTGGTCGGCGGTGGTCACGGGCCTGCTCATCGCCCTCGTGATCCCCCCGCAGGGCGGAGGGCTCCTCCCCTCCTCTCCGCTGCTCCTGGATGGCGCGATCCTCTCGGCGGTCGCGGTCGTCGGGAAGCACGTCCTGCGTTTCCGCGGGGCCCCGGTCCTGAATCCTGCCTCCTCCGCGGTCCTTCTGGGAGGCGCCTTGCTCTCCATCGGGCCCGCGTGGTGGGGCACGCTCGGCCCGAGCATCCCTTGGGTCGGGGGCGGCGGAGGCTCTGAGGTCGCGTTCCCCCTCTTCGCGGTGGGCGGCCTGCTCGTCAACTTGCGGACCTGGAGACGTTGGCCCCTTCCCGCCGCGTTCTTCCTGACGTACGGGATCGGGGTGACGCTCCAGAGGGCCCTCGCGTTCTCCTTCATCGGTGTGCCCCTTTCAGGGCCCATCCTGCTCAGCGAGGTGGTCGACCCGGCCACCCTCTTCTTCCTCCTCTTCATGGTGGTCGAGCCTCGCACGGCGCCGGCCAACCCCCACGCATGGCCCCTCTACGGCGCGTTCGTCGGCGCGGTGTCGGCGTTCCTCGCGATCACCGTGCCCGCGTTGGGCGCGCAAAGCACCGTCGGTCCGTTCGCCCTGCTCCTCGCCCTCACGGCGGGGAACCTGCTGACGACCCTGCTCCGCCGTGGGTCGGCCGCCGGGCGCGTGGCCGACCCGGCGCGTCCCGACGGCAAGCCCGCCAGGGAACGAGTTCGTGCGCGGGACCGGTTCCGGACCGGCCCCGCGAACCGGGCGCGTTGGGGATGGCCGGAGGGCATCCTCGCCGCGACGGCGGTCCTCGTGCTCCTAGGCGCCGCCTACTCCGTGACTCCCCCCTCCGCCTCGCTCTCCGCCTCTTCCCTGACCTCGGTCGCCCTCTCCTGCGCCCACGACAACATGAGCATCCCCGCCGGCGAGCGGCAGTCCCTGCACTACCTGCTCGGACCGTCGATCATCTTCTGGTACGACAATGCGAGCGGTCGAACGGTCTTCTACGACCCCGTCGACAACGTGACCGTCTACGAGACGGACCTCTACGAGGACCACGGGGTGGCGGAGTGGAACGGCGACGACACCATCCTGTCGGAGGGTTGTCACCCGGAGGCTGGGGCCCCCCGGCCGGGCGCCGTGCTCTGAAGGGCGGAACTTCTCCCCCCGGACCCCTCGCACGGGATCGGGCTCCGAAGTTTGCCGTGGCCGTTTCCCGACCCTCACACCGTATCCGGCGGGTAACGAAGCATTATACAAAGTATGTCGAAAATATGGTCGTTTTGACGTGGAAGTCTGTCATTATGGCCCGAAATCACAATGTTGATGCGAACCACCGCGCATCACGTCACTGGACCTTCCTCGACCGCGCGGGGCCGAAGGAGGTCGAAGGAGCTCAAGCGATGACGGAGAGGCACCGATTGCCGGTTGGCTTCATGACGGCGGACGGCGAGTCGTTCAGGACGGTGGACCTCGAAGGGCACCGACTGGCCGAGACTCCCGCCCGATCGGAGGACGGACCCCCCAACCCCCGGGCCAACCTGGATTTCCGGTGCGCGCTGTTCCAGACGGTGGACCCGACGAGGTTCGTGGTCCACACGGTGATCCAACAGCGGCGCGGGCACCTTCCCCTGCTCGGACGCCTCACCACGTACTCCAACTGGAGGGACGTGGTCCGGGAGCACCCGGACCTCGCGCGCTCGGCCTCCTTCGCCCCGAAGCTGCCGCCCTTCGCCCCGAGCGGCACCCGTAGGGGCGAGCCGCGCCGGCCCTCCCGCACCGAGGGCGACGAGGACGCGACCTCGTCGTTCCCCTGATCCAGGCTACCTGTGGGAGGGCTAGGCCCTCTTGCAGGTGTCCCCGTCCCAGACGAACCGGGGGCGCTTGCGCCGTTGCCAGGAGGCTCGGCGGTCCCAGAGCGCCCCCACGAGCAGCGGGAGCGCGACCGAGGCCTCGACGAAGGCCATGGCCTTCGTCGCGTGGGTCGAGACCTTCCCCCAGCTCATCGCCTCGTCCAGCGTGCTGCCGGAAAGTCCCCCCCAGTGGGGGACGTCGGTCGTGACCTGCAGGGCGTAGAAGTGGCCTTCCCCCTCCCGTTCGTAGTGGTAGTTGGCCATCACGATCCCGTCGTTGATCCAGTTCTTCGGGGTCCCTCCCCCGACGTACACCACTCCCGTCCGAGGGGAGTTGACCAGGATCTGGACGAGCTCGTAGTTGTCGCGCACGGCGTCGAGGCTGAAGCGCGGCTTGCCGCGGTTCCGCCCGTAGTGGAGGGTGAGGCCGATCCCGATGGAACTGTCGATCAGCGCCGGGGAGAAGACCGGGACGCCGCGCCGGGCGCAGGTCGAGAGGATCGAGTCCTTCGCGGGGAACTTCTCGCCAAGGAACTGCAGGAGCTCCCGGGAGGAGGCGGGGCGCGGGGGGAACTCCTCAACGATGCGGCCGATCGCCCGGTCCGTTTCCTCGAACTTGATCTCGTCGACGTAGGTGTCGTAGATCCGGTCGATCGCGAAGGACCGCAGCCGCGCATCGTCCGCGGTCGGGACCCCCATGTAGTGCCGGTAGCCCAGCGACTGGTAGAGGTCCTGGTAGAGGACCGCGCCGGTGGAGACGACGACGTCCACCATCCCCAGCTCGATCATCTCCCGGATCACCGACCGGAGCCCTGCCGCGATGAGCGGTCCCGACAGGCCGAGGAAGATGGTCGGGCGCTTGGGGTCCTGCAGCATGTTCTTCCAGACCTGGAAGCAGCGGCCGAGGTTCCTGGCCTGGATCGAGGTGTGCTGGAACGACTCGAGGAGGTCGCCAATCCCCTTGATCGATCGGACGTCGAGGGGTTCGACCGGCGTCGAGAGGATCTTCTTTCTGGCCTTCAGGTCCATTGGGGCACCGCTTTCGGCACGGGGGTCGGAATATTCCCCTTTCGGTCCCTTCGTCTCCGTCAGGGAGCCGCGCAAGGCTTCCCGCCCGGGGCCGATAACGAGCCTTCGGAGCGAGGCGTCCTCCGACAACCGCCAGAAGGAAACCCCGCGGAAGACCGAGGGGCACGTGGCCCCCCCGCGCGTGCGTCGAGGGCTCAGAAGACCGGGAGCAGGGTCGGGTCGATGGCGAGGGCGATGGTGAGCACCCCGATCACCACGAGGATCGCACCGAGGACCCTCTCGAGCTTCTCCGCAGGCACCCGTGAGCGCAGGAACCTGCCGCTGAGGGCCCCGACCGCCGCGGTGCACCAGAGCGCCAGGGTCGCCGCCACGAACACCGTGAGCAGCACGACGGCCCCGGGGGAGGGACCGGCGTACGCCACGAACTCGAAGGTCAGGATCTGGGTGTTGTCCCCCATCTCCAGGAAGAGGATGAGCGCGAAGGCGGTCAGGACCACCCGACGGGGCGGGACGGGGCCGATCTTTTCCTCGGCGGACCGCTCCTCCTCTTCGCCGTCGCTCCCGAGAATCGCGCGGAGCCCGAAGGCGATGAGGATCGCGCCCCCGAGCAGCTTCACCCACATGAGATAGGCCGGAAGGTAGGCCACGACGACGGCCCCGATCCCTACGGAGATCGCGGAGGAGACCGTGAAGGCCAGCGCGGCCCCGGTCCACACCTGCTTCGCCGGATGTTTCCCCGCGAGCGAGATCGTCGCGAAGTTGGTCCGGTCCACGATCTCGAAGAGGAAGATGACGGCAAAGACCGTCAACCCCAGAGCGACCAGGCCGCCCGTCACTGGGGCTTCCTCGGCTCAGCGGGCCAGGTGCGGGAGGAACTCTTCCATGCTCCGCTCGCAGTAGGCGCAGCGGACGGCCAGGGGGCGGCGTCTCACCACTTCGAACTCGCTTTCCACCGGTTCTCCGTGGTTCGTGATGCAGTTCGGGTTCGGGCAGGTGAGGACGCCCACGAGGCGGTCCGGCAGGGACACGGGGTGCTTCTCCCGGACCTTGAAGTCCCGGATGATCGAGATGGTCGCGGTCGGGGCGATGAGCGCGATCGCGTTGGACTTCTGGGCGGAGAGCTCCATATGCTCCACCTTCACGATGTCCTTCCATCCCATCCGCTGGCTACGGACGTGCAGCGCTACGGAGACCGTGGAGTCCTTGTCCAGGTTCTCGACCTTCAGCACCTTCAGGACCTCGAGGGCGAGACCGCTCGGGATGTGGTCGATCACGGTCACGTTGCGGATGGGCGTGATCCGGAGCTCCTTTCCCGTGGGGCCGCTGACGTTCGATGGCACGTTCCTTCCCTCCTTCCTCAGCCCCGGACCCCGGTGCGTCCCGAGAGGATGAGGGAGAGCAGGGCCATGCGTACGGGGACCGCGAGGAAGGCCTGTCGGAAATAGGCCGCGTGGGGGGTCCGGTCCACCTCAGGGGGGATCTCGGCCACCCGGGGGAGAGGGTGCATCACGATGAACGTGCTCTTCACCTTCTGCAGCAGCGCAGGGTCGAAACGGTAGGACCCCGAGACCCGGGCATACTCGGCGAGGTCGCCGAAGCGCTCCTTCTGGATCCGGGTCACGTAGAGCACGTCCGCGTCCTTGATCGCCCGCTCGAGCTGCTCCTCCTCGCGGACCTTGGCCCCCATCTGGTCCAGGTCGTGACGGACCTCTTCGGGGAGCCGTAGGGAGGAGGGCGAGGAGAGGACCAGCTCGGCGCCGAAGCTCCCGAGCGCGTGGGCGAGCGAGTGGACGGTCCGGCCGTAACGGAGGTCCCCCATGAGGACGACCTTGAGCCCCGAGAGGGTGTCGAAGCGCTCGAGCATCGTCGCCAGGTCCAGGAGGGTCTGCGTGGGATGCTGGCCCGCGCCGTCGCCCGCATTGATCACGGGCTTGTCCGAGACCTGCGCCGCAAGCCGGGACGCCCCTTCGTGGGGGTGCCGGAGCACGAGCGCATCCGCGTAGCAGGAGAGCATGCGGACGGTGTCCGACAACGACTCCCCCTTCGCGACGGAGCTCACGGACGGGTCGGCGATGGTGATGGTCTGGCCGCCCATCCGCTGCATCGCCGTCTCGAAGGAGAGGCGTGTGCGCGTGGAGGGCTCGAAGAAGGCGAGCGCGAGGAGCTTGCCCTCGAGCGTGGTCACCCGCTTCTTCCCTTCGGCGACCGGGATGAGGTGACGGGCGGCGGTCAGGACCTCCAGGATCTCGCTCCGGGAGAGGTCCCGGATGGAGATTACGTCGCGCCCTTTGAGGGACATCCGGACGGAGGGGAAGCCTCGGGCACATATCCTCTTTGGTCGGCGCTTGACCCGAGGTCGCTGTACGTTCAATCGGCTGGTTGCGGCCTCGTGGGTGAAGGGCACGTCCTCCCTCGGAACCCCGATCCAGCCCACCTTGTGTGGGGATAACCCTGCATCGCATCACCGCCCTCTATGTTCCCGGAGGATTGATATTGTGGCTATAACATCTACCCCCCATGTACCTCTCCCCGAAGACCATCAAGGGACACCCCTACTACTACGCCCTCACCTCCC
>JAKATE010000109.1 GCA_021828085.1 Thermoplasmata archaeon
GGGAGAGGTGGGCGTGCAGCTCAGCTGGAGGGTGGAGGACGAGACGCAGCCGGGGGGCAGGCCGTTCCAGACCTCGCTCAGAGGAGGGGCACCTCCAGCCGCCGCTGCCGAGAGGCTCAGCGACGAACCCACTTGGGCGGGGTCCGGGCTGGCCACGGGCAGACTGACGGTGGGGACGGGAGCGACGTTCACCGTAACGGGCGCCGCGTGGAGCGACATGCCGTTCGAGTCGGTCACCGTGAGCGAGACCGTGTAGGTCCCCGGGGCCGGGAAGTGACACGTGATCGACTCTGCCGACCCGGAACACACCGCTTGCCGCAGGCCGCCCCAGAGGTCGGAATACGTGCCCGTCCCACCGGAAGCGTTCGCCCAGAAGGTCACGTTCGACCCCACGTCCACCTGGGTTCGGTCCGACCGGACCGCGGGGGAGAGGACCAGCGCGGGATCGACGGTGAGCGCGACCACGCTCCCCGACATGAGCGGGACCCCTCCCGTGGTGTTCGCCTGGTTGAAGATCGTGTAGTTCCCAGCTACGGCAGGGACGCAGGTGAAGTTCGTCCCGGTGAGACCGGTGCAGCCCGGCGGGAGGTTCTCCCACGACACGAGGACGCCACCGGCGCCGCCGCCGGTCACCGCTCCCCTCACCCTCACCGATTGCTGGGTCGCATCGACGCTCGTCCGGTTGACGGTGGGAGCTGACAGGTTGAGCTCGGGGGTGAACGCCCAGGTGTCCGCGAACAACTGTCCTCCGCCCGCGCCTCCGTAGAGGAGGGCGTATCCGTCGGAGGGGTTCGCGTCGTAGGTCATTGTTGCGAGCCAGCGAGGCATCGGGGCCGGGAGCGTGTTCTGGACCACCCACGCCCCGTTCGAGAGGTAGAAAGCCCCCCCCGTCTGTCCCCCGACCAGGATGGTCTTGTTGTCGCGGGGGTCGTAGGTCATCGTGGGGTACGAGATGGTGACCCCGGTGCAGGAGGGCTGGCAGACCGCGACCCACGTGTCGTTCACGAGGTCGAAACGCCAGGTGTCGTCCAGGACCGTCGCCCCGCTCCCGCCGTAGATCAGCGCGCCATGCACGCTCCCGTCCCAGGTCGCGGCGGCATCGTAGCGTGCGGGGGGCGAGGTCGCCGGCGACAGCGATGTCCAGACCCCGTGCAGGAACGTCCAGGTCGCGGCGGTGGGGTTGAACGACAGGTCACCCCCCCCGAAGAGGACCAGGGGACCGCTGGGGAAGGCTGGGGCGAGCGCCGGGAAGAAGAGGGGCGGAGGGGAGGAGACCGGGGTGATGTTCGTCCAGGTTCCCCCGGCGAAGGCCCAGGTGTCGGAAGCCAGCTGGCCCGTGGGCAGGTTGAGCCCGCCGTAGAGGATCACCTCTCCGTCGGAAGCATCGTAGGCCATCGCCGCCCCGTAGCGCGAGAGCGGGGAGTTCACCAGGGTGGGGACGGTGGGCGTGATGTTCGTCCAGGCCCCGTGCTGGTAACGCCAGGTCGTCGGGAACAAGCCGTTCACGCCGGGGGAGAAGGCCACCACGTAACCGTCGGCGGCGTCGTAGGCCATCTCGGTCAGGTCCGGCGTGGTCGGGGAGCTGCCGGCCGGCCCGTACTCGGCGTACCAGGCCCCTCCGTTCCATCCCCAGAGGTTCGGGATCATCCCGAACGAGAAGTTCGCTTCCCCCCAGAGGACGGTGTGCCCGGAGGCAGAGTCGAAGGCGGAGGAAATCCAGAAGCCCCCGTAGGGGAGGGTGCTCACGGTGGACCAGAACGTGTTCGGGCTGGGAGGAGTGAACATCCACATGTCCGAGTATTCCCCTCCGTTGGTGGAAAGCCCGCCCATCACCGTCTCCAGTCCTCCGATGAGCGCCATCGTCGCGAACGCGCGGGCCCCCGGTGAAGGGACCTCCAACGAGGTCAGATTGTACCACCCGGTCGAGTTCAGGATCCACGTGGCGTTGGTGTAGCTCGGGCCGAAGTCGCCGCCGAACAGGACGTCGTCCGTCCCGAACGTGTCGAAGCCCATGGTGGCTCCGAACAGGGGGCCCGGGGTGGTGGGCCCGCACGACCCGTAGAGGCAGAGCTGCGTCCACCCCGTGGCCAGCGTGAAGGACCACGTGTCTCCCAGGATCGCTCCCACCCCGGCCACGTACCCGTAACCGCCGTAGAGGACCACGCCGCTCGCGAAGGAGGGGGCGAGGGAGGCCCATTCCCGGGGGGAGGGGTTGTTGAAAGGGGTGACCACGGAGGGGGTCAGGTTCTCCCAGGTCCCCGCGGCGGTGAGGCCCCAGGTGTCCGCATCCATCGAACCTTGGAGGGTGTCGCCGCCGAAGAGGATCAACAGGTGGTCCGTAGCATCGTACGCCATCGTGGAGAACCCTCGGGGCTCGGGAGAGGTAGGAGAGGGGACCGGAGCCCACGTCTCGTTGGCCGGGTCATAGGACCAGGTGTCACCGTACGTGTGGCCGTTCCAGTCGAAGCCTCCGAAGAGCACGGTCCTTCCGAGGTCAGGGTCGTACGCCATGCTCGCGCCGAAACGGTCGGCGGGAGTTCCCACCAGGCCCCACGTTCCGGTCGGCGCGGAGGCGACCTTCGGCCGGAAATGCGCGAGGGAGGACCGCGTCAGCGGGAAGGAGAGCGAAGCGGGCCACCCCGCGGGCCGGCTCCCCGGGGGAAGCGTCCTCACCTCGGCGGATACCGCGTGCTCGGACACCCTTGGGGAGGGCTTTCCCGGCGAGGAGGAGCTCGCTGACGGGGCCGGAGCGTAGGAGGGGCTCGCCCCATGCGGGCTTCCGACGTAGGGCGAGGGCCCGCGGCCCGAGGCCAGCGAGCCCGGGAGGAGGAGAAGGACCAGGAGCAGGAGAGAGAGGACCGCGGTTCCGAAGCGGGCGCGGCGGCGTGAGCTCCGAGCGATCATGCACCCCGGTCCCCCTCCGTCGGTGAGGCGGCCGAGGCCGGCGGAGAGGCTGCTTGGCCGCCCGCATCCACCTCGGACGGAGAGGCAACGGGAGCAGGAGTGGGAGCAGGAGCGGGATTGGGAGTGGGAGTCGAGGTGGTCGCAGGCGCCTGCGCGGGCGTAGCGGACCCCGGTGTCGGCTCGGGGGTCTCTGACGGGTCTTGCTCGGCCTTGGGTCCAGCCCCGCGGGCCTTGCGCTTGGGCAGCCACCACCAGACCGCCACGTTCGCTGCCGCTACGGCGGCCACGCCGACCAGCAGGAGAACCTCCAGGAGGAACGCGCTCACGCCGGCGGCGGGGGGGGACTCCACGACGATCTTGACGGACCGGGCGGCCGTGATCCCGTCGGCGTCGGTGATGACCACGGTGACCCAGAAGGTCCCGGCGGCGGGGAAGGCGCAGGATAGCGAACTGACCGAGACGGAGGCGCACCCGCTCGGTAGCCCTCCCCAGGAGTAGGCGTAGGGCCCGACCCCGGCCTCACCCGAGGCGGAGAAACGGACCGAGGTCCCCGTCGCGACCTGGTCGCCGCTCGCGGTGAGGAAGGCCACGGCGAGCCGGGGAAGCACCTCGATCGAGACCGGGGTCTCGCTCACCGAGCCGCCCCTCAGATCGAGCTCGGTCACCCCGACCGTGTAGTTCCCCGGGGCGGAGGGCGCGCAGACCAGCAGAGGCGTGCTCACGGAGGAGCAGCCGGGAGGAAGGCCGAACCACGAGTAGGCGAACGAGGTCGCCCCAAAGCTGCTCCCCGGAGCGGTGAAGTTCACGAAGCTCCCCGCCTCGATCCGGGCGCTGGAGGCGTTCACCGCGCCCGCCGCGGGAGGCGCTCCGACCTCGAAGGTCAGCGTCGAGCTTGTCGCGGTGATCCCGCGGCCATCCGTGACCCGCAGGGCGATCCCGTAGGTCCCGGGCGTCGTGGGCGTGCAGGTGATCGACGGGGTGTTCAGGGACATGCACCCGGGAGGCAACCCGGTCCAGAGGTACTGCAGCGGGCCGTTCACCGACTCCGCGGTGGCGCTCAACGTGACCGGTGCCCCGGCGTCCACGGAACCCGGGAGCGCGGAGATGGGCCCGACCGCGGTCAGGGGCACGTAGGCGGCACTGAGGTTCATCCACGGGAGCCCCGGGCCCCCGTTCTTCGTCTCGCCGACGATGGTGGCCGTTCCTCCGGGCGAGACCGAGAGACGGGTCTGGGTCAGGTTCTGCCAGGGAAGGTCACGGACCAGCGCCAGAGAGGTGCCCTGGACCAGGTACACCTGGACCCCGTCCGGGGCCTGAGCGGCCACCACCCAGGTCGCGCCGTCGAGGTCCGCCTGGACCGAGGAGACGTTCTCCGGGAGGGTCACGTTCGCGAGGAGCTGTCCTCCGGTGCTGTCGATCTGCAGCTGCGTGGACGAGGAATCCCGGTACAGGACCGCGAGGTCTCCGGGGCTCCCCCCCGCGTGGGACACGAACGACAGGTTGTACCCGGGCACGGTGGGGACCGACCACGGGGATCCGCTCGTCATGTTGACCACCGTGTAGTTCCCGTCGATGTTCCTCACCGACACGAGCCCGCTGGGACAATCGAACGACACGACGTCGGAGGCCAGCGGGTCGCTCACCGAAGCGATCGTGGCCCCGCTCACGAGGTCCTGCTCGACGAGCGACCCGCCGTGACCCAGAAGGGACGGAGCATCGAGGTGCACCACCCGGGTGTCGGTTCCGCAGGAGCCCGCGGTGTAGGAGATCGGGAAGGCCCCGGTGGAGAGCGTGGTCGGAGGGCCCCAGGTCCGGCTCGTGGGGTCCCAGAGCGCGCTCTGGAGCGAGACGCCGGTCACCTGGGAGGGACCGGCGACCGTGGTCTGCGCGTCGGGCAGGGCCTCCCAGAGCGCCAGAAGCCCTCCCCCGTTCACGCTCACGAGCCGGGGGTTGAACGCGATCTCCCCCGGAGGGAGCGAGAAGCTCACCGGGGTCGCGGTGCGGTTCGCAGGGTCCAGCGAGAGCATCCCCAGCGTGAGACCCAGGTTCCGCGGTTGCGAGACGTTGTCCGTCGCGTAGAGGACCGCCGGACCGCCGGAGCCCCCGGCCATGTCGAACGCCTGAGAAGGATACACGTCGTTGATGAGGGGCCCCTGCACCGACCCGGGGACCCAGACCACCGCCTGGTAGCCCGAGACGTTGTAGTACCTAGGGCCGACTACGAAGGAGTTGTTCGTCGCCCTGTACCCCGGCCCGCCTAGGATGCCGGGGTTGGGAGTGCCGTTGGAGGCGATGACCCCGGACCAGAGGTTGTCCGTCCACGTCCAGAAGAGGACGCTCACGCTGACGAACACCGTTCCGATGAGCTGCCATCCCCGGAGGACGGGCTGGACGTTCTGGAGGTAGATGTCGAACTCCAGGGTGCCGCCCATGCTGATGCTGGCCACCGCGATCGAGAGCCCCAACGCGACGCTGATGGCGAGGGAGATCAGCGCCTGGACCTTCTGGAGCACGACGGGCAACCATCCGAGGAAACACCCGACGGGACACGTGAGCGGCGCGTTCGTCTGATTGAAGAAGACCCCGATCGTCGCGCCTAAAGCCACGGCGATCGTCATCGTGAACCCGACGGTGCCCAGCGGGCCGAGACTGATCCCGTAGATCGGGAAGGTGACCGAGGCCTTGATCACCACCCCCAACGCGATGGAGAAGTTCGTGAGCACGAGGTGCCCCACGTACGTGAGCCCCGCGTAGTACTGCTCGAACTGGAACTTGGCCTGGGCCGTGAAGCTCTCGGTGATGGTGAAAGAGATCCCGGCGACCTTGCCTAACGGGAACTGGACGGAGGCTCCCGCGGTGATGCTGACCTTTCCGAAGGAGCTGATGGAGAGGGCGACGTTGGCCCGAGGGATGATGGACGCGGTGCCCGCCACGGGGTCCGGCAGCGTCGCACCGGTGAGCGCGGCGATGTTCATCACGAGCGTCGCGTTGATGAAGTAGGTGGCGTTGAACGCCAGGATCTGCCCGTGGCCTCCCTGGTCGCCCCAGGAGAGGGTCGTGATGGACGCGGTGCTCGCGGCCACCATCGCGGGGATGCCCTCGAGCAGCGGTTGGACCATGCTGCCGGGGTCCACCGCCCCGTACTGGCCGCCGAGGCCCACGGGGAAGTACGAGAGCTTGTGCTTGCCGTACGTCGCGTTCAGGTTCAGGTCGGAGTAGACCGTGGCGCAGGCCGCGGAGCTGCCTGCCGGTCCGAGCTGGACGCTGAACTCGATCGAATCGTCGAGCGGGAGCTTGGCGAGCTGGGAGGCCGTCAGGGTGGCGTAGTCCACCCCGACCCCGTCCCAGGGGGTCCAGGTGAGCGGCAGGGGGGTCTGTTCCTGGACCAGCACCGCCTCGGCATCGATGGCCACCCAGGCGGTGGGGGAGTTGGGGTCGTACGACTGGGCCCAGGTCGCGATCCCGAAGTTGTCCGTGAGGTCGTTGATCCCGACCGGGTCCAGCAGGCCGAGGTCCACCCCTTGCCACCAGACGGGGTACCGATCGTAGAAGTGCACCACGAGGGGCGAGGGGTTGACGACGAGAGGGTCCCAACCGGACGTCCCCTGCTCACCGCCGCTATCGGTAACGGTGACCGAGACGTTGAAGAAGTTCCCATGGGCGCCCGGGCAGCTCGTGGAGAAGGTCGGCACGCAGGAGACCCGGCTGTGGAGGTCGTCCGCGATGGAGTTCACCGCGCAACGAAAGCGCTAGGTGGTCA
>JAKATE010000110.1 GCA_021828085.1 Thermoplasmata archaeon
ATCTGATCCTCCGTCATCGGCTTTCTCGCTCTTCGCCCCGCCGGCGTGGGTGAACTCGTCCGCTCCGGCGGGAAGCGGAACCGGGAACGCTCATAGCCCGGACGCCCGTGCGGGTCAACGGTTCAGCATGCTCGGGCCGAGTACCCAGGCCCATCCGCGTCTCTCGGTGATCGTCGTCGCCGGCTACAAGCGCCCCTACCTGCCCGACTGCATCGCCTCCATCCAACGCTCCTCCCTGGACCGGTCCCTCTACGAGATCGTCCTGGCCATGGGGTTCGCGGAACCCGAGTGGGAGTCCCGCTTCCAGGCTTCGGGGGTCCGGCTCCTCCGGTGCCCCCCCGGGCTCAAGGAGGCCGAGATGCTCTGCGAGGCCATCCCCCACGCGCGCGGGGACGTGCTCGTGTTCATGGAGGACGACGACGAGTTCGATCCGGAGAAGCTCTCCCACGTGGAGAAGCTCTTCCGCGAACGACCGAACCTCGCGTTCTACAACCACGACGCGCTCGCCGTCGACGAGCGCGGGAGCGAGATCGGATGGATCCACTCGGTGAACGGGTTCAACCTGAGCTCGCACTGCATCCGAGCTTCTCTGCTTCGACCTTTCCTGCCTTCGCTGCGACACATCCTCGTCTCGCCGGACCACTACATCTACTGGGTCGGCGAGCTCTTCGGCGAGGAGGCCCTTCACGAAGGGCTCCTGCTCACGCACTACAGGATCCACGCCGGCAACTTCCATGTGGGCAAGGACCCAACGGAAGACCTGGGATACATGTTCGCCATCGGACTGCAGGCGGTCCGGGCGGGGCGCCCGGTGGAAGGCCGTGCGCTCCGGCTCGGCGGGACCTACCTCGCCCTTCGTCTGGTCCGTGCCCTCTTTGGACCTCGGCATTTCATTCCCGTGGCGCGGGCCCTGAGCCGGCTCGCGTGGATCCGCGCGATCCACACGGTGGTGTCGAGGCCGGGCCACCCTCAGGGACGACCGCTGATGGTGACCGTTTGAGGCAGGGCCCCGGCGGCGGAACGTAGGGGCGGGCGACCGACGGGTCCCGGGCAGTCGGAACGCGCCGTTCGGCGAGGGGTATCGGTCGCCGCCGTGGCGGTCCTCCGACGGTGTCGAGCGGAGGAGGCCGTGCCGGCTCAAGGTGTCCCGAAGGGCAGCCCCCCGGGGCCGCTCCCAGCGCGCGCACGGCTCCCCGGCGGCGTCCATCGGCCGTTCGCGCCACCCTGCGCCCACTCCACGACCTACCGTACCTCGCAAGATGAGGTTTCGAGCGCCCCGGCGGCGCTCCGCGCCGAGGGGCCCCCGCCCCTCGGGACCTACACGTAGCCCCACGATCGTAGCCGCCGGTCGATCTCGGGCCCGCGCTCCGTCTGGACGGATCGGAGGCCTTCCAGTCCCCGACGTGCAAGAGCGACCGCCTCCGGCGAGGGAGGCGCGGACCCCGGCTCAGGATCCCCCATCCCCGGAGGGAGGCGCACCGCCTCGATCTGGTCGCCGGGGGAAGTGACCGTCCACCGCATGTCTCCCTGATAGGCCGCGACCTGGCTGCGAGAGAGCCGGTGGCGGGCCGCCGGTCCCGCCCATCGCACCATGTGCTCCCAGAAGAGGCCGTCGTTCACGGAAAGGACGGGGCCAGGGCGCTCGTGGTCCCTGAGCTCCCTAAGGTCAGCTCCCGAGGTGGTGACGGTGGCGCGGGAGCCCGATTCTCGAAGCACGAGGGGGGCGAGGTCCACGAGGCTCGCGAGCCCGCGGGTCCGGGAAGCCCCGGCCTCTCCCCCCGGTGGTCGGACCCAGAGGGGGATGCGTTGGATGCCTTCGGAGATGCCGCAGTAGTGGAGGTAGTAGCCCTCCTCCCCGAAGGCCTGCCCGTGGTCGCTGGTCAGGATGAGCCAGGTGTTGTCCCATCGTTGGGTCGCCTGCAGGATCTCCACGAGGCGGCGCACCCTTCCGTCCAACCGGCGCACCGTCCATCGGTACAGCTCGTGGAGGACGCGAAGCTCCTCCGTCGTGGGGGTCCAGCGCCCCACGAGGGCGCCCAGAAGGTCCTGACGCACGCGGAGGAGGGCCCATCGGTCCCGAAGGCCCGTCGCCTGCTCCGGCCCCGGGAAGAAGGGGTCGTGCGTATCCTGGATGTTGAGGAGGGCGAAGAACGGGGTGGTCTTGGGAAGTCCCGAGATCCATTGCTCCAATCTCGGCTCGATCCAGGTGGAGATGCGAACGTCGCGGGGAGAGCCTGGAGCCCGGAGCTGGAGGGCTAGCCGGCCCGCGGTGTCGGAGACCCAAGGGTAGCGGTCGAGGTGATGGGTGGCCCGGACCAGAAGCGAGCTCTCTCGGCGCCGCACGCCTCCCATGCGCGCGGCCCACGCTCCCGACGCACGCTCCTCACCATCGACCTGCTCGAACGGGGCGACCGAGGTCGGGACCCGCAGGTAGCGTTCCCACCACCCTCCCCACGCGACCGTGTCGAAGCCTTCCGCGAGCCCATACGGGGGCGCGAGGAAACCGTTCGCGGCGAAGAGCCCAGAGCGGTAACCCTCCTTCCGAAGGAGCGAGCTCAACCGGGGGACCGACGGGGCGAGCGTGATCGAGGCCTGCCCGTGGGCCCCATGTTCCCAGGGATAGAGCCCGGTGAGCAGGGAGGCGTGCGAGGGCACGGTCCAGCTGGCCGGGGTCACCGCGTTCGGGAACACCCAGGCGCTCTTCTGAAGGGACCGCACGAACGGCATCTGGTCCACCGCATCCCACCCGCCCGGGAAGTCCGAAGCGCGGAGCGCATCGAACACCACCACGAGGAAGTTTGGGGGCCGTCGGTCCATGGAGCTCCTGTCGGATGCAGGGGATGAACGGGGAGAAGCTCCGGGCCATCAATGCACCGGTCCCCCCGTCCGGGATGGGGCCGCCGGACCCGCGACGGTCGTACCCCGAAGCTGGGAGGGGGAGGGGGAGGGGGCGGACGCGTGCCTGCACCGGAGCGAGACGGGAGCGAGCTCGGGGTCGTCCCTGATGCTCCCCATCCCCTCGAACCGCGCCCTCGGGACCCCTCCGAGCGTCCTTCGCGCCTTCGAGGCGTGAGCGAGCAGATGGCCCGCATTGGCGCGCCGCGCATCACCTCAAGAGGGTCCGTACCGTCGCTTCCGGCTTGAGCCCTCGCCCAAGTTCACGGGCCCGCCGGCGCTCCGGTCGCTTCCTGCGAGATGGGATGGCCTGGGCCCCGGGAGCTCGACCGGTCAATCGCGTTCGGGAGGAAGCACGACCTGCCCGGCATCCCCCACCACGAAGGCCGCCCCTTTGGGGGCGCGGTCCCGCTGCAGCACGTGGCATCCCCGACCGAGAATGCTGTCGACCACCCGGATGCGGGCATCCACGACCACGTCCTCCATGAGGATGCTGCGGTCCACCTCAGCGTGCAAGACCACGCTACGGTCCCCGATGGAGGTGTACGGGCCCACGTAGGCCCCCGCCTCGATCCGGACCCCCCGACCGAGCACGACCGGCCCGCGGACGGTGCAGCCCTCCGAGATCACGCTCCCTTCGCCGAGGAAGACGTTCCCGCTCACGCGCGCCCCCGGGTGGACCTGCCCGCGGAGCTGGAAGAAGGAGCGGGGACGGGAACCGAGCACCCGCTCGTTCGCCTCGAGGAGGTCCTCCGGACGACCGGTGTCCTTCCACCAGCCCTCCAGACGCAGCACCTTCACCCTGTGCGTCCGCTCCTCCAGCAGTCGGATCGCGTCGGTGATCTCGAGCTCGCCTCGCGCGGAAGGTCGTAGCTCCCGCACCACCTCGTGCACTTCGGGGGAGAAGAGGTAGACCCCGATCAGGGCGAGGTCGCTGCGGGGCTGCTTCGGCTTCTCCTCGATCGAAAGGATCGTGTCGTTCTCTCCGAGCTCCACCACGCCGTAGTGGGAGGGCTCGCGGACCGCGACCGCCCCGACGACCGCCGAAGCGTCGCCGCGGGCGAACCGGTCCAGGAACGGGCGGACGCCGTGCTCGAGCATGTTGTCGCCGAGGTACATCACGAACGGTTCGTCCGCCAGGAACTCCCGGGCGCAGAGGATCGCGTGGGCGAGCCCCTTGGACTCGCCCTGGGTGATGTAGGTCACCTTCACCCCGAGCGAGGAGCCGTCGCCGACCCCTTCCTCGATCCCCTCCCGGATCGGACCGAGGATGATCCCGAGGTCCGTCACCCCCGCATCCCGAAGCTGCTCGATCCCCCAGAGAAGGATCGGGCGGTTGGCGACGGGGAGCATGTGCTTGTTCCCGGTGAACGTGAGCGGCCTCAGCCGGGTCCCGCGGCCCCCCGCCAGGAGGAGGCCCTTCAACGCACGACCTCCACCCGGTCCCAGGAGAACGGTCGGCCGCCGTCGGAGGGGATGGGCACCTCGGAGAACGGGACCCGCCCCTCGTCCTTCGCGTCGTAGAGCCTCGTGGGGAAGTTCTGGACCACGACGGGGTCGGACGGGTGCAGGTTCCCGATGGCGTGGTAGGTCCCCTCCGGGACGCTCACCAGATGCGTCAGCATCTCCCCCTTCTCCGACGCCTGCGGCCGGAGCGGAGAGGCTCCCGCCATGCGGAGGAGGTCGAGCCGACCGTGGGTGCGGCTCCCGGTCCGGGCGTCGTACAGGGCGAGCACCATCTCGCCGAGGACCACCACGAACCGGTCCTGCTGATGGCGGTGGAAGTGCCACCGGTCCCGGTCGCGCATCTCCCCGGCGACGGTGAGCGAGGTGTAGGTCATGGAGAACGGCCGCTCACCGACGGTCGCGTCGTCGGACCGCAGCGTCTCGACGAGGAAGCCGCGGGGGTCCTGGTGGATCGGGCGGGGGACCACCTGGACGTCGGCCACGTGGACCCGGGGGGGATCGATCGTACGAAGGTCCGGTGTCCCGGGGTGGGCGTGCATGGGTGAAGCGCGAAGAACGTCGGGGCTACTAAGGTTCGATTGACGGGGGAACGGCCTGGGCTCCCTCGTTCTGGCGCCAGGGGACCCGGGCGCCTCCCCCTGAGCGTGAAGGAACGCGGCGCCTGGCTCCACGGGTCCCGGGAGCTCCTCCCCAGGTCCTCCTCCAGGGAGTTCGGGTCGCGCGACGGACGGACCCTTCGTTCGTTGCCCCCTGGCCTTCCCCGACCACGCCACCGCCTCGAGTGGCGGGGTTCGCGGACGATCGTGCTCCTCGACGAGCTTGCCGAGCCCCCTTGGGGGGACAACGACCTCGCGCTGCCGGTCCAGATGGGGGGCCTACCGAGAGCGACGACGAGGGGCGCGACGGGGGCCGGCGAGCAGAGGTTCCCACCAGGGGCGATGGTCCAGGTACCACCGGACCGTCCGAGCGATGCCCTCCTCGAAACGGACCTGAGGCCGCCAGCGGAGCGCGCTCATGGACCGTCGGGGATCGATCGCGTAGCGGCGGTCGTGTCCCTGGCGGTCGGGCACGAGCTCGATCGCCTTGCCCATCGAGGTGCCCTTCCGACCCATCGTCGCGAGCAGGGTCCGGACCACCTCCAGGTTCGAGCGTTCCTCCTCGGCCCCGAGCAGGTAGGTCTCCCCCGCCGTCCCCCGACGGGCGATCGCGTCGAGCGCTCGACAGTGGTCCTCGACGTAGATCCAGTCCCGGACGTTCCTTCCGTCGCCGTAGACCGGGACCCGGAGGCCGGTGAGCAGTCGCGTGATCGCGAGCGGGATGAGCTTCTCCGGATGCTGGTAGGGCCCGTAGTTGTTCCCGCAGTTGGAGAGGGTGACCGGGAGCCCGTAGGTCGCATGGTAGCTCCGCGCGAGGTGGTCCGCGGCCGCCTTGCTCGCGGAGTACGGGTTGCGGGGCGCGTAGGGGGTCCCGGGCCCGAAGCGCAGCTTCGGGCGTCCCAGGGGAAGGCTGCCGTAGACCTCGTCGGTGGAGACGAAGTGCGTCCTCCCCACGTCCAACTGCCGCGCCGCCTCCAGGACCGAGAGGCTCCCCAGGACGTTCGTCGTGAGGAAGGGGGCAGGGTCCTCGATCGACCGGTCCACGTGGCTCTCCGCCGCCAGATGGATCACCAGGTCCGCGCCTCTCAGGGTCCGGCGCACCACCCCCGGGTCCGAGACGTTCCCGCGCACGAACCGGAGCTTCCCCGCGCGCTCGAGGTCGACGAGCGAGGACCGGTGGCCGGCGTAGGTGAGCGCGTCGAGGGTGACGAGCTCGTCCTCCGGACGCTCGCGGGCCCAGTAGTGCAGCAGGTTGGCGCCGATGAACCCGGCGCCCCCCGTCACGACGACCTTCACGCGGAAGGGACCGGCGGGCAGGCCATCAAAGTTGGCCTGGGCCGCCGTCGCCCTTTTTCCCCTCCGTTCCTCCCCCCTCCCGATGCCCTCCACGGTCCTGGTCCTCGGCGCCACCTCCCGGGTCGGGAGCCACTTCGTCGCCCACCCGCCCGCC
>JAKATE010000111.1 GCA_021828085.1 Thermoplasmata archaeon
GCGCCTTCGCCGGCCCCTGCCCCCTCCCCCGAGCCTGCTCCCCCGCGCAAGCCGGCGCGGGAGACGAAGCCCGAGGACGAGGAACCGACCCTCTGAGCGGCCTCCGGTCCCGTAGGCCTATATAGATTCGAGAGCCCTCCTGTAGGTCCCATGCGGACCTCCAGCGGCTACGAAGGGCGACGGATCCAGCGGACCGGGGGAAGCACCTTCATCGTCTCGCTCCCGAAGTCCTGGGTCCGCGACCGCGGGTTGGGGGCCGGCGACGTGGTCCTCTTCGCCCCCCGCCCGGACGGCTCGCTGACCCTCTACCCCCGCGAGGCCTTCACCCCCAGCCCCCAGCGGCGCGTGGTGAGCATCCAGAACGGGATGGACCGCGAGCACCTCTTCCGCGGCCTGGTCTCCGAGTACATTGCGGGGAGCGACCTTTTGGAGGTGCGGACCCCGGAGCGCATGAGCGCGAAGACGCGCGAGGTGATCCGGGGGTTCGCCCAGCACATGATCGGCCCGGAGATCCTCGAGGAGAGCTCCGAGAGCATGGTCCTCCAGGATGTGGTGGGATCGAACCCGCTCCCGCTGCCCTCGGTCCTGCGCCGGATGTACCACATGGTCCGCGCCATGCAGCTCGACGCCATGACCGCCTTCGGGACCCGGGACCTGGCCATCGCCCAGGACGTCCAGCAGCGCGACTGGGAGGTGGACCGGCTGCACTGGTTCGTCCAGAAGCAGATCACCCTCGCCCTCCGGGACCAGCGCCAGCTCGCCACCCTGGGGCTCACCCTGCCGGAATGTGCGACCTTCCTGCAGGTGTCGAAGACCCTGGAGCGCATCGCCGACCACGCGGTGCGCATCTCCAGCGTGACCGAGCTGGTCCAGGGGAGCAACATTCCCCGCGCGCAGACCGAGGAGCTCCAGCGGCTCTCCCGGACCGCCCTCGACCTCCTCGAGAGCGCCATCGAGACGGTCTTCCAGGCGGACACGGAGAAGGCGAACCAGGTCCTCGACGAGGGGCAGCAGCTCGTCGCCCACCGCCGCAAGCTGCTCAACGAGATCCTCGCCCGCCAGGGCCGCGTCGCCGTGGCCCTCGCCTACGTGCTGGAGTCGCTGGAGCGGACCGCGCTGTACGCCTGCGACCTCGCCGAGATCGCCCTCAACTACGCCGTGGAGCGGGAGCTCAGCCAGGCGATGCTGAAACCCGCGGCCTCGCCCCCCCGAAAGGGTGCACCTCGTGCGGCCGAGGGGGTGCCCCCCCCGGCCGCCCCCCTCCCCTCGGGCTAAGCGCTGGACCAAACCTCAAAGCGGGACCGGGGTAACTTCCCCATGCGCCGCGCGGGCTCGTGGACAGTCGGGCTGCTCGCCCTCCTCCTGGCCGTCTCCTTCGCGCTTCCCGGGGCTGCGGCCTCTCCCCGGAGCGTGCTTTCCACCGGGTGCCCGCTGAGCGGTTTCACCCTCCCCTCCGGGGGGAGCTTCAACGGCTCCGGAGGGGCGCTCGCCGCCCAGAACCTCGACCCCGCGGCCGTCCCGAACCGCGGGTTCACGATGAACGTCACCATGTTCGACCTTCCCGCCATCCCCACCACCACGGCCTTCTTCGCGCTGGGGAGCGAGGAGGTGATCGGGAACGACCTGCTCCTCATGGGGCTTGTCGCGGTCTCGAACCTGACCGGCCCCTACCCGCTCCCCTTCTGGGGGCTTGTGGACAACGCGACGGGGGCCGTGGTGAACTGCGGGCTCGACTCCTACTCGGCCTCCCCCGGGACCCTGATGGCCTTTGCCGCCGAGCAGGTGAGCCAGGACAACTGGACGGTGACCCTCAACGGCGCCCCCTTCGCCGGTTCCTCGCTGCTCGACCTGGGGGCGCCCCAGGCGACCTGGACCGGGGGCCTCTCGGTGGTGAGCTTGGCAGGCTACACTGGATCCCCCTGGCTCCCCGAGAAGGCCTCGTTGCCGGCCGCGCTCACGGTCCGGACCTTGACGCAGCCGCGTCACCTTCCGAGCCCGGTCTCCGCGTTCTGGGAGGGTCACAATGCCACGGGCTGGGGAGAGGCCGGCGAGGCGCAGAACTCCTCGCTCCCCCTCGGTGCGCTCGAGGTGGGTAGCGCTCTACCCTTCGTCCCCAATGGCACCGTCCTCTGGCGAGGGACGCCCTCCGTTCCGGTCTCGGTCTCCCTGGCCGTCTCCCCTGGGAGCACTCCCGGAGGCGGCCGGGTGAACGTCTCGGCCCGCGTGACCGAGAACGGCGCGCCGCGGTCCGGGCTCAACCTCTCCTTCACGAGCTCGGGAGGGGGAAGCTTCAGCGCCGGCTCGCCCACCGACGCGGACGGGTACAGCAACGTCACCTTCCTCTCCCCGCCGGTGAGCGCGAACACCACCCTCACGCTCAATTCCTCGGTGACGAGCAACGGGTATGCCGGGGGTGCCTCTGCTAGCCTGCTCGTCCTCCCGTCGGCACCCATCGCGCTCCACGTGGAGATCCAGGTGACCCCCTCGACCTCGGGGGCACCCGGGACGCTCGTGACGCTCCTCGTGACGGTCGTCGAGCCTTTGACCCCGGGAGAACTCCCGGTCCCCGGGCTCGTGCTTGCCCTCTCCGCCTCCCGCGCGGGGGGAGCGTTCTCCCCCAGCTCCCCCTGGACCACGAACGCGACCGGGCAGGCCGTGGGCACCTACGCGCTGCCGGTCGCGACCGGAGCGGTGAACATCGCGGTCACTGTGGTGAGCTATGGCTATCAGGGGTCCGGTCAGGTGACGATCTCCGTGGTGAACCCCTCCTCTCCGTCGGGGACAGGGATCCCCGGCTGGGGCTGGGGGGTGATCGCCCTGGTCCTCGCGGTAGCGGTCGTTGCGGGGGTGCTCTGGACCCGCCGACGTGGCTCCAAGGTCGAGCCACAGAAGGGGAGCCGGACCGGCGACGAAGGCTCTTGCCCGGCGTGCGGCAAGCCCCTCCCGGAGCCGAGGCCTCCGTTCTGTCCGGCGTGCGGTGTGCCGTTGGGGAGTTCGCGCGCTGGGCCCGGCCCGAAGGCCCCGGTCTAGGACGGGACCGCGCGCCCGGTCCTCAGGCACTGCGGACAGAAACCGAGGAAGCTCACGGAGACGTCTCTCAGCTCCCAGCCCGGGGGTCCTTCGTGGGCGACGGAGCGGAGCGCCTGCTCCACCTCGAGAGGGACGGGCTGGCGGCCCACGCGCCCGCAGGTCCGGCAGATGGTGCTCCCGGTGAAGCCCGGGGGCGTCCCCGAGGGTACGGTCGGGGGATTGACGGGCGCGACCGCTCGCGCGCGACGGGATCGGGAGGGCTTCTTCGCCGGAGCTCGGGTGCGGGAGGACCGTCCTCGCGGCATGTTCGAGAGTGAGGAGACCTGCGCTCTTAAGGGAGGAAGCGACCCGGCGGCTCAGGGGTGAAGCAGGAACTTCCCGAGGTGGGGTGCATCGAGCTCCCGGTGGGCCCGTGCGGCCTCCGCCAGCGCATAACGCGCGTGGAGGACCGGGTGGAGCTCTCCGTGTCGGGCCTCCTCGAGAAGGGTCCGGAGGTCGGACCGGTCCCCGAGGAAGCAGCCGATCACCTCGAGCTGACGGGAGTAGACGAGCCGCAGGTCCACTCCGGCCTCGGCCCCCGAGCTCGCCCCGCAGATCGCGTAGCGGCCCCCCTTGCGCAGCCGGGAGAGGGCGAGGGGGAAGGCCGATCGTCCCACAGAATCGAGAGCGGCATCGACGAGCGGGGGAAGGGGGGGACCTCCGTCCCACGGGGTGAGATCCGGGAAGCGGAGGACGCTCTCCGCCCCCAGGCGGCGCAGCGGGCTGACGGTGGAGCTCTGGCTGGTCACGGCGAAGGTCCGGGTCCCCCGTCGACGGGCCCGGTCGATGAGCGCTGTCCCCACCCCTCCGGTGGCCCCGAAGACGAGGATCGCCTCCCCGCCCCGGACCCCAGCCCGGGAGAGCATGTGCTCGGCGGTGGTGTAGGCGACCGGGAGCGCCGCGGCCTCGTCGAAGGAGAGTTCCTTCGGGAGGGGGAGGCAAAGCTCCTCCGGCACCGCGAGGAGTTCGGCGTACCCGCCCCAGCGCTGACGTCCGAGGAGACCGAGCTTCTCACAGAAGCTCTCCCGTCCCATCCGGCAAGCGGGGCACTCTCCACAGGAGAGGCCGGGATAGACCAGCACCCGGGTGCCGACCGGGAACCGCCCGGTCGTATCGGGTCCGAGCGACTCCACCTCGCCGGCCACGTCCGCCCCGAGGATGTGGGGGTAGGGGACCGGGTAGGTGCCGTTGCGGATCCAGACGTCCAGCCGGTTCACGGAAGTGCTCCGGACGCGGAGGCGGAGCTCCCCTGGCCCCGGGACGGGGTCCGGGACTTCCCCCACCGTGAGCGCCTCCGGCCCGCCGGGAGCGTTCAGGAGAACGGCGCGCACGGGCCGGGGACCCTCGGAAGGGGTATAGAACCTTGTGGACGGAGGATGACTTCGCGAACCCCGCCCGGACGTTACGCCAGGTCCACACGCTTATGATGGGGAACGTTCTCCGCCGTTCCCGCGCAGGGGTCGCCTAGCTTGGTCAAAGGCGCCAGATTCAGGGTCTGGTCTCGTAGGAGTTCGTGGGTTCGAATCCCTCCCCCTGCACCTCCCCCCGGAATCGCTTACTCGCGGATGTGATTCTGACTTAACAGCGTGAGGTTCGAGATTTGAGGGGGAATGTTCCCCAGGGCGCTGGCCAGAATGACCCGGGCGCTCTTGAACTCGGTGGCATCCTCGCTGCGGCGGTCGAGACGTCGGAGCTTCCCCCGCTTCTCCAGGGTCCGATCACGGACTCGCAGGACTCAGCGCGGGGGAGAGCGCTCCCCCAGAAAGTACTTGCGTTGAGGAGGTCAGGGTGCCTCACCACCGCCTCGTTCGCTCTCCGTGGCGCTCTCCGGCTCGCGCTCCGGGGTCCGGCGTCTGGGATGGGGTGCGAGTTCTCGCCCCCATCTCCAGACGACGACCCCCCCCACAACCGCGATCGAGGCGAGGCCGACGAGCACGTAGAAACCCCCGGGGTTCGACGAGCTGATCGTCAGATTCACCGGCGGCGCGGTTGATACGTTGTACTGGTCGCTCGGGGTAATCGCGAGGAGCACCACCAGCAGGGTCCCGGGCGGGACCCCGAACGTGATCGACCCGTTCACCTCACCGGACGACGGGCGGGGCTGCAATGCCAGCGTCCACAACGGGCGCAACTCTCCCTGAAAATATTCCTCCACCAGAGAAGAGCCCGGAGTGAAGTTCGCCGGAGTGCTCGTCCCCAGGTCCCACACCTGGGCGTAATCGAGGATAGGAGGAGGGGACAATAGAGTGTACTGGAGCCTGTAGATCTGGGTCAAGGGGAGATTGGAGGCCCTCAGGAGGAACTGTGCGCTCTGGGGATACTCCTCCATCGAAAGCTCATGGTCCGTCGTCACCGGACTCACCGTCGCGTTCCCCTCCTCGAGCCCGGCCACCAGGAGACCCGCCGCGAGAAGCGTCAACGCGATCACCCCCCACGTTCGTCGCCCCCGTCGGGTCAAAGCGCTTCTCCCGTCGAGCCCGGGGAAGGACCGGGCCGTCCTCCCGACCCTCTACGGAGAGCGACCACGAGGGCCACCGCGAGGGCTCCCCCGGCCGCGAGCAGACCGACCGAGAGGGCAGGATAGGACGTGGAGATGAGGAGGGTGACGTGGATCCAGGGAGCCTGGGGAGGGGGGACCAATAACAACTGGAGCCACACTTGGGAGGGGAAGTAGAAGTTTAACGGACCGGACCAGTTCTGGTCGTAGATGTTGGAGTAGAAGAAGTACCATGGAGGCGGGCCGTTCTCATCCTGGCAACTCAGGGTGCTGAGGTTCGAGGGATGCGACCCACAGTTGAAGATGGCGAGGTTGAAGCTCGCGTTCCCCGACGAGAGGATGCTCACGGAGAGGACTTCAGGGAAGAGGAAGGGTGCGGTCTCCACCACGACCGGGGGGGATTCCGGTGTGAGGGTAACCTCGCGTCCGGTGACGGTCACCGCTGAGATACCCATGTAAGACCCGAGGGCCAAGAGGGCGACGCAGAGTGCCACGACGCCCGCCCGGCGCCTTCTCCGGGAACGGAGCGATCTCGGGCGATGCCCCATCGGTTCGGGTGGTGAACGATACCTCGCCTCGGCCGCTGCGGCAGGCGCACCCGGACTTTGAGAGAGCGTACTCCGCTCCGATTGCTCCACCGTTTCGCCGACCCGGTCCGCGAATAGAACGTTTCCCTCGTCCCCGTGTCGCGCGGATTCGTCGAGGTGGAGGGAAGGGTTCCGACCTCCTCCGGGGTAGACAGCGGAGCCGCGTACCCCCTTGAACCGACCGACGGATCGAAGGAGCCGGACGGGCTCGTGTTCCTCCCCGAGCGTTCTAAATGCGTGACTGCTA
>JAKATE010000003.1 GCA_021828085.1 Thermoplasmata archaeon
TTCCGATCTCCTCGAAACGGATCGCCTTCACGCGGACCCGGGGGGGGAGGTGGCTGCGGGAGCGTTTCCAGAGGAACTCGTTCAGGCGGGGATCGATCCAGATGTTCTTCTCCTCGCCCTTCATGTGCCGCACCACGAACTCGCGGACCGCCTTCACCGCGTGGTCGACGCGCTTGCCTTCGGGGGGGGCGTGGTGGCTCTTCCGCAGGGGGACGACGTACTCGCGCTCGAGCTCCTCGACCCGGGTCTTCTCCTCCTTGGCCATGCTTCCTCCTTCCTATCGGTGAAGGTTCCCGCGGCGCCAGGACCGCCGCTTCGGGTGGCGCGTCACTCGGCGGTTGGTCCGCTGCATCACCCAGGCAGGTACGCGTCGGTTGGACTTCTCGGCCCGGAGCAATCGGAGCTTCCTCGGGAACGGTTTTCGCTTGCTGGACATCTTCGACCTTGGAGGGACTAGCGGCGGGTGATCCGGATCTCCCTCTTCTCCGGCTGGATGCGCTCCAGCAGGGAGCGCAGGGTCGCGTCATCGATGGCCCGGGGGAGCCGTCCGGCGGAGGCGAGGGCCAGGATCTGCTGCTCCACCCCGGCGACGAGCTCGGGGCGGGTGAGGCGCAGGCGGGCCAGGCGCTCGCGGGCCTCGGGGGTCAGCAGCCGTCGGAGCACCTCGTGCTGCTCGGCCTGGCGTCGCTCCATCTCGGACTGCTGGCCCTGCAGCGCGGCCAGGTCGCCCCCCGCATACTGCCCCTGGAGCTGGGCGACCCGGCGCCGCCGGAGCTCCTCGAGTTCCTCGTCCTCGTTGGGCGCGCTCATAGCTCTCCCGCTCAAGCGTACTTCTTGAGCAGCGGGTCGCGCTGGACGAGCTGCTCGAAGGCCACGCGGCTGACCTTCATGAGGAGCGACTGCCCCTTCCCCGACAGGGCACGGCCCCGGAGGCGGATGGTGCTGACGAGCCCCGCCTTCTCCAGTTGCTGGAGAATCTCCCGGGCGATGGAGCGGCTGCCCGAACGGGCGTGGTAGGGGGCGCTCCCGTAGTCCTTCTTGCCCCCGTACTCGTCGGCCACCCGGACGACCCCGCTCGGCCCGCGCACCTGGAGCTTGCGCAGGATGGAGGCGGAGCGAAGGTACCACCAGTCCTTGGTGCCGGGGGCACGGTCCTTGTGCGTGCCGGTCTTCGCGAAGAGGGCCCAGTCCGGGGGGCGGATGGCCTCCTCCTTGCGCAGTTCGGCCGCCAGGAGGGGAAGGAGGACGTTCGGAGGGATCTCTTGGGGATGGGTCATGAACGGCCGATTCAGAAGGGGCTCAGTATTTAACCCCCGCCCCTCCGCGCCCTCGAGAAGGGGCCCCGGAACCGGGGGAGCGCGGCGGAAGCGTATTCCCCGCCGGGGTCCCTGATCGTCCGATGATCCCAGCGCTCCTCCTCGCGGCGGGGGGCTCGACCCGGATGGGCTCACGCCCGAAGGGGCTGCTCCCCCTCCCTGACGGGACCTTCGTCCTCGAAAGGATGGTCCGGACCTGCCGGGAGGCCGGGGTGGGAACGGTGCACGTGGTGATCGGCCACGAGGCGGAGCGCCATCGCAGACGGCTGGCGAGGCTTCCGGTGGTCGTGGTCGAGAACCCGGCCTGGGAGTCCGGTCGGACCTCCTCGGTGAAGGCGGGCCTCCGGAGCCTCCCTCCCGGGACCTCCGCGTGCCTGCTCTGGCCCGTGGACGCTCCGCTGGTGCGCCGTTCCACGGTCCAGGCTCTCCTCGAGCGGGAGCGCGACCGCGCCCCCGAGGCGCGCTGGACGATCCCCCTCTATCAGGGCCGCCGCGGGCATCCGGTGCTGCTCAGCTCGGCCACCTTCCCGGCCGTGGAGGCGCTCGAGGACCCGGAACCCCTCTTCCGCATCCCCCGCGAGCACCCGGAGTGGGTCGAGCTCGTCGAGCTCGGCGACCCGGGAACGACGGAGAACACGGACGACCCGGAGGCGTTCCTTCAAGCCCTTCAACGGCTTTCGAAGGAACGCGTAGGCCCGGGCGATGGAGCGACGGATCCTTAGGGAGGCCCTCGAGCTCTCCGAGCATCATCGGCCGTACGTGCTGGTCCAGGTGGTGGAGGCCCGAGGCTCGGTCCCGGGGAAGATGGGGACGGCGATGCTCTACCGGGACGATGGCACGACCCTCGGGACGGTGGGAGGGGCGCAGCTGGAGGAGCGTGCCAAGCTTTTAGCCCGCGAGGCCCTCGCCACGGGGCGAGGGGGCCTCCATCACTTCGAGCTTCGCGCCTGGGAGAAGGGGGGCCTTCCCAGCCTCTGTGGCGGGAGCGTAGGGCTGGCCGTGAGCTATGTGGGCGTGCGCGGGCATGTGCTTCTCTGGGGCGGGGGTCACGTGGCCCAGGCGCTCGCCCGCCAGCTGGACCTCCTCGACCTGGACTACTCCATCGCGGACGACCGTCCGGAGTACGTGGGCCCGGAGCTCTTCCCCCAGGCGAGGCAGCGCTGGATCTGCCCACCGGAGGAGCTCGCCTCCCGGGTGGAAGGGAGCCCGGACCGGTTCACCCGGGTCTACCTGCTCGGGTACGACGCGAAGAAGGACGAGGCGGCCGCTGCGGGGCTCCTGCCGGTCTTCCCGGGAGGTGTCGGGCTCATCGCCTCCCGGACGAAGGCCGAGCTGACCCGCCGCGCGCTCCGGTCCCGGGGACTCCCCGAGGAGCACGTCGCCCGGCTGCGCTCCCCCATCGGCCTCCCGCTCGGCGGGGTCACCCCGGCCGAGATCGCCCTCAGCATCGCCGCCGAGATCGTCCAGGAGATCAACGAGCCCGCCCCGCCGGCCGAAGAGGAAGCCTCCCATGGCGTCTCCGGTGTCCCTCACGCTTAAGGTCAACGGGGTCGAGGAGACCCGGACCGTCCCTCCGGAGCGGGTCCTGCTCGACCTCCTCCGGGAGGAGCTCAACCTGACCGGCACGAAGCGCGGGTGCGACCTCGGGACCTGCGGCTGCTGCACGGTGCTGGTGGACGGGGTGCCCACCTTGAGCTGCCTCACCCTCGCGAAGCGGGTGGACCGTCGGGAGGTCACCACCATCGAGGGGCTCGCCTCCGGAGCGGGGCTCACGGCGGTCCAGCGCGCCTTCCTCGAGCATGGGGCAACGCAGTGCGGATTCTGCACCCCGGGGTTCATCCTCACCGCGACGGCCCTCTTGCGCGAGCGGCCCCGGCCGACCCGGGAGGAGATCGCCGAGGCGCTCAGCGGCAACCTCTGTCGGTGCACCGGTTACGTGAAGATCCTGGAAGCGGTGGAAGCGGCCGCGCGGGCGGTCGCGGCGGGCGGGGAGGCCTGATCCCATGGCCAAGAGCTCCTCAAGCTCCCGCCCGGCCGACGAGGGGAGCCTGGGCTCGCCGGCCCCCCGCGCAGGGTTCCGGCTGATCGGGCGGCGGGTCCCGCTCGTCGACGGCCCGCTCAAGGTCACGGGCCGCGCGGAGTACACCGACGATCTCAAGCGGCCCGGGATGCTCGTGGCGAGGCTGCTCAAGTCGGTCCACGCGCACGCCCGCATCGCCTCCATCGATGTGACCGAGGCCCGCCGGCTCCCCGGGGTCAGCGCGGTCCTCACCGGCGAGCGCTTCCCCACGCCCTTCGGCGTCCTCCCCATGACCCACGACGAGACCGCCCTCGCCGTGGACAAGGTGCGCTTCTACGGGGAGTGGGTCGCCGCCGTGGCGGCCCGGGACGAGCGGACCTGCGAGGAGGCCTTCCGCCGCATCCGGGTGGAGTACGTCCCCCTCCCCAGCTACGACGATCCGGCGGTGAGCGAGAGGCCCGTGGCGGAGAAGATCCACCGTCGGGGCCTCCGGGACACGAACATCCAGAAGGAGGTCTTCCAGCACTTCGGGGATGTCCCGGCCGCCCTGCGCGACGCGTTCGCCAAGGCCGAGTTCCGCGGACGCTTCGCCGGCGTCACGCACGCCTTCACCGAGCCGCACGCCGTCCTCGCCGAGGCGACCCCGGACGGGCGCCTCACGGTCTGGTCCGCCACCCAGGTGCCGCACTACCTGCACCGGTCGCTCTCGGAGGTCCTGGGCCTCCCGATGCACCGGATCCGCGTCGTGAAACCCGAGGTCGGAGGAGGGTTCGGCGGGAAGTCCGACCCCTTCCCTCACGAGATCGCCTGCGCCGCGCTCGCGCTGGAGACCGGCCGGCCGGTCAAGCTCCTCCTGGACCGGGAGGAGGTCTTCTACGTCAACCACGGTCGGCACCCGACGACGAACCGGGTGGTGGTGGCCGCGGACGAGAAGGGCCGCTTCACCGCCCTCGACGTGGAGGCGCTCCTCGACGGGGGCGCCTTCAGCTCCTTCGGGGTCGTCACCACCTACTACAACGGCGTGCTCGCCATGGGTCCGTACCGGTTCGACGCCTTCCGGTACCACGGGGTGCGGGCGTACACGAACCATCCCCCCTCCGGGGCCATGCGCGCCCACGGGGGTACGAACATCCGCTACTCCCTCGAGATGGCGGTGGACCTCCTGGCCGAGAAGCTCGGACGCGACCCCTTGGAGCTCCGCCTGGAGAACCTCCTCCCCCCCCACAGCCGGACCCTCAACGAGTTCCGCATCACGTCGAACGCCGCGCGCGACTGCCTGCTCGCCGCCCGGGCGCGCTCGGGATGGGAGAAGGACTTCCGGCGGCTCCCGCTCGGCGAGGGGATCGGGGTCGCCTGCGGCTTCTACATCTCGGGGAGCAACTCCCCCATCCACTTCACCCCCCGCTTCCCGCAGTCCACGGTCCACCTCAAGGTCGACATGGACGGGGGGATCACCATCCACAGCGGGGCCGCGGACATCGGGCAGGGGTCGAAGACCCTCCTGGCCCAGATCGTCGCCGAGGTGGTGGGGGTACCTCTCGACCGGACGCGGGTGGCGGCGGTGGACAGCGACACGGCCCCCATCGACCTCGGGAGCTACTCCTCCCGGGTCACCTTCATGATGGGGAACGCCGCCCGCGACGCGGCGGAGAAGTTGCGCGCCCTCCTCCTGGGGGCCGCCGCCGAGATGCTCGGGAGACCCGTGGGAGCGCTCGCGGTGGGAGAGGACCGGTACTTCGTCGCCGAGGAGCCCACCGTCGGGGTGGACTACCTCGCGGCGCTCCACCGGGTCATGGAGCACCGGGGCGCGCTCACCGTCTCGGGAATGTACGAGACGTCGCCGCTGGGCGGGACGTTCAAGGGAGCGAAGGCCGGCACCGCGCCGGCGTACTCCTTCAGTGCCTACGTCAGCCGTGTCGGGGTGGACCTGGAGACCGGGGAGGTCACCGTCCGCAAGGTCTGGGCCGCCTTCGACTGCGGCCGGGCCCTCAATCCGCTCGCCGTGGAGGGACAGATCGAAGGGTCGATCCACATGGGGCTCGGCCAGATGCTCTCCGAGGCGATGAGCTACCGGGGGGCGAGGCTGCTCAACCCCTCCCTTCTCGACTACAAGATCCTCGCCCCGCAGCAGATGCCCGAGGTGGAGTGCCTCCTGGTCGGCGGCGAGGACCCCGAGGGGCCCTTCGGGGCGAAGGAGGCCGGCGAGGGTCCGCTCATTCCCGTGCTCCCCTCCGTGGGCGCGGCGGTCCACGACGCCATCGGGCTGCGCTTCCCGGAGCTGCCGATCACCCCGGACCGGGTCTACCGCGCCCTCGAGAACGCCCGCGCCGCCGGGACGCTGGCCAAGCCCTCCCGGCCCCGCCCCCGGGCGGGGGAGTGAGGGACGATGCACCTCGATCCCTTCGAGCTCCACGAGCCGCGCTCGCTGCCGGAGGCGATGGCCCTCGCGCAGGAGCTCGAGGGCTCCTTCGACTACCTCGCGGGGGGGACGGACCTCCTGCCCAACTACAAGATGCACCTCAACAACCGGCCGCACCTCATCTCGCTCGGTCGGATCCCCGAGCTTTCCCGCTACGACAGCGCCCGCGGCTGGTTCGGGGCGCTCACGCCGCTCCGTCGGCTCGAGGGCGACGCGCGGCTCGCGCGGGAGTTTCCCGGGATCGCCGAGGGGGTCCGCCAGATCGCGACGCCGCTCGTCCGGTCCAGCGCGACGGTCGGGGGGAACCTGCTCGTGGAGACCCGCTGCTTCTTCTTCAACCAGTCCCGTCCCTGGCGCGAGGGGCTCGGCTATTGTCTCAAAGCGGAGGGGGACCGCTGCCACGTGGTGCCGCAGAAGGAGCGCTGCTACGCCACCTTCTCCGGGGACCTCGCCCCGAACCTGATGGTGCTCGGCGCCGAGGCCGAGCTCACCGGGCCCACCGGGACCCGGAGGGTGCCGGTGAGGGAACTGTACGACCGGAAGGGCGACGGGATCCACCGGACCCTGCTCGCCCCGGGGGAGGTCGTGGTCGGGGTCCAGGTGCCCCCCGAGATGCGGGGGGTCCCGGCCACCTATCGGAAGCTCCGCGTCCGCCCGGCGTTCGACTTCCCCGAGCTCGGCGTCGCGGCCGCCCTCCGCATGGACGGGGGCCGGGTCCGCCTCCTCCGGCTGGCCACCGGAGGCCTCGAGACCGCCCCGCGGGAGTTCTCCGAGCTCACCGACCCGCTCGTCGGGGAGGAGCTCACGGCGGAGCGGATCGACGCCCTCGCCCAGCAGGTCCGCTCGCGCGTCCGGCCCGTCCACAACACCGCGCTCGCGCCCGACTACCGCAAGCGGATGGCCGGGGTCTACGTCCACCGCGCCCTCACGGCCCTCCAGGGGGCCGGATGACCGGGCCGGACCCCTCCGGACCCGCCCACCGGCGCCGGGCCGGCCCCGACGGGACCCTCACCTACCGCTTCGAGCTCGTCCCGCTGGAGTCGCTCCTCGCCCATGAGCGGATCGAGCGGCCGAACCTCGAGGCGATCAAGGAGCGCATCCGCAAGCAGCACCTGGTCGACGAGCCCCTGCTCGTCGCCGAGGTGCCCGGCGGCCGCTTCGTCGTGCTGAACGGGCACCATCGTAGGCTCGCCCTCATGGAGCTGGGGGCCCGGCGCGCCCCGGCCTGGGTGGTCGACTACGCCGCCGACGCCATCGTGCTCGATCACTGGCCCGGCGCGGTGAACCACCCCACCCCGACGAAGCAGGAGGTGGTCGAGCACGCCCTCCGGGGGGAGCTCTTCCCCCCCAAGACCACCCGGCACCGCGTCCGCACCCCCTTGCCCACCCGGGTGACGCACCTCTCCGACCTCAGGTGAGTTTTGAGCGCGACGCCCGGGGCGCCTCCAGGGAAGGGAGGGCCACTGCGTCCGGACCCGGCCCGGTTCGCTGTGGCCCTCACGGTGAAGGACATGCTGAGCTTCCTTCCCGACTGCCTCGGCGCGCTCCTTCCCGAGCTCGCCCCGGACGGGGAGCTCGTGGTGGTGGACGGCGGCTCCACCGACGGGAGCGCGGAGTATCTGCGGGGGCTGGAGGCGGAAGGGCGGCTCCGGCTCCTCGTGACACCCTGCACGACCGGGAAGGGGCGGCACCTGGCGGTGCTCGCCAGCGGGGCGCCCGTGGTGGTGACCCAGGTGGACGCCGATCTGAAGCTCCGCCCCGGGGTCCTTCGGCGCGCCCTGGAGACGCTCGAACACGACCCGAGGCATCCGGTCCTCGTCGTGGTCGGTCGGAAGGACGAGAACCCGGACTCCACCAAGCTGTACCTCTGGCGGCGGGAGGCGTACCTGGCGAGCGGGGGATACCCGGACCTTCGCATCGGAGAGGACCTCCAGGTGCTCCAAGAGCCGATCCGGCGAGGATGGGTGGGGCACCTGACCCTCCCCCGGGTGGGGGACGACCTCCGCGCCGCCCAGCGGTCCCCGGGCGCGGTCGCCCGGCCCTGGTCGAAGGGGCCCGCGCTCTACGAGGCGGCGCTCCGGCGCTTCCGGGCCGGTTGGACGCTGCGGGACTACCTGGGCTACCTCCGGGCCGTCCGCCGGGGCTCCGTGCGCTATCTGGCCGGGGTGGCCCTTACCTTCGCTGCGGCGGCGCGCTTCCGTCTCGGCCCGCGCTCGGGCCCGGCCAGGGGAGCGGGAGCTCCCCCCGGGCGAATCTCTCCACCACCGAGATGACCAGGGCGTGCTCCACGGGGCGGAGCCGCTCGGCGAGGCTCTCGGGGGTGTCGCCGGGCTCGACGGGGACCCGGCGCTGGTCCACGACCGGTCCGGCGTCGAGCGAACCGGTGACGATGTGCACGCTCACCCCCGTCTCCCGGTCCCCCTGGGAGAGCACCGCCTCATGCACGTGGCGGCCGTACATCCCCGGTCCCCCGAAACGGGGAAGGAGCGCGGGGTGCGTGTTGACGATGCGCCCGGCGAAGGCCTCCAACACGGGCCCGCGCATCACCTTGAGGAAGCCGGCGAGGACGACCAGGTCCACCCGGTGGCGCTGGAGCGTCTCCCGGAGCGTCCGCTCCGGCGCCAGGTCCGTCGAGCCGGCGTCGGCGCGGAAGAGCGGGAGCGGGGGCACGACCTCGACCGGGAGGCTGTAGGTCCGGGCGCGCTGGAGGGCGGGGGCCTCGGTTCGGTCCGACGCGACCACGGCGATGACGAATCCCGCCTCCGGGTCCCGGGCGCGCTCGGCGAGGGCCGTGAGGGTGGTCCCCTGCCCGGAGACCAGCACCCCCAGCCGGAGCGGCTGGCGCGGGGCGGCCACCGGCCGCTCGGGTCCGCTCATCAGAAGGTGGTGCCGCTGGTGAAGCGGAAGGAGCGGGAGACGAGCGCGGGGGTGAGCACGGTCTGGATCCCCTCCTCCGAGGCGACGGCCACCCGGTCCCTTCCGACGGCCTCCACCCCGCTGAGGGTCCTCAGGACGCTCTCGGTGAAGCGGAGGTTGCGAAGAGGATGGGAGATCTCCCCTCCCTCGACCCAGTACGTGCCGTCCCGGGTCATGCCGGTGATCTCCGTCCGGCCGGCGTGCACGGTCCGGACGTACCAGAAGCGGGTCACGAGCACCCCGGTGCCGAGGTTCCGGAGCAGGCCCGGGAGGTCGGACCGTCCGGGGCGCAGGCTCAGATGCGTCGGGAGCGGACCCCCGGGGAGCTCCGGCGAGAGGGCATTGCCCGTGAGGGCATGGCCGGAGCGGGCGGAGGAGAGGAGGTCCTCGCAGGGGGTCGCGAAGGCCCCCTGGTGGAGGAGGGCGCGGCGGGTCCGGCGCGTCCCTTCCGCATCGATCGACTCCGGCAGGCCCTCGGGGTCCCTCGGGTCCTCGTCGAGGCGGAGCGACGGCGGGAGCGGGGGGAGCTCACCGGGCCGGAGGAGGAAGCTCCATCCCTCCTCCACCGCGCGCGCCCCCAGGCTCGCCGTGAAGATCCCCGAGAGGAGTTCCCCCACCGCGGGGGCGTCGAGGAGGACCCGGTACTCTCCCGGAGGGAGCGAACGCGGGGGCTTCGGAGCTACGCGCCGGGAGGCGGTGCGCCCGAGCGAGAGGAGGTCCACCCGCCGGGGGTCCCAGTGGGCCGCCTCGGCCCAGCCGGAAGCGGAGAACCCCCGCCGGAGGTCCTCGAGGAGGACGTTGGCCCGGGCGACGCTGCGTCGCTGTGCGCGTCGGAGCCCTGCGCTGTTCGCCACGGCGAGCACGCTCGCCGTGGTCTCGTAGGTGCCCGAGACGCGAGGCTCGACGAGGGTGCCCCGCATCTCCTCCACCAGGAGAGGGAGGGCCTCGCCGGCCCTTCGCTCCCCCTCCTCCAGTCGGGAGGAGAATGCGGGGGGCTCGACCGGACCGGAGGCCTCCCGGAAGCGGAGCGGGTGCCCGAGGGGCTGGGCCTCCCGGGCCAGGCTCCGGGCGCGGGCGATCAGTCCATCGATCCCGGCGTCGGAGAGGTCCGTTCCCGTCGCCACGCCGATCCGGCTCCCTTCGAGGACGATGCGGAGGGAGAGGCTCTCGAGGAGGACCAGCGAGGGCTGGTAGAGCTGGCTGTTGGCCATCCGAAGGCAGACCGAACGCTCCGCTCGATAGCGGGCGTCGGCCTCGCCCCCGACCCGCTCCATCAGCCGATCGAGCCTCTCGAGCCCCCGAACGGGGTCGAGGTCCACCGGTGCGTCGGCCGGAGCGCGGGAGCGCCGTCGCAGGCGAGGGGGTACGGTTACCCGCTTTCCCCGCACCTTCATGGGAGTCCCACCTGGACGTCGGTGAAGAGCCCCCAGGGGGCCCCGTGCCCCACGAGACCCACCTGCCCGGGCTGGCCCTTCCCGCAGTTCGGGATGCCCCAGAGGTGCCAGGACCCCCGGTCGGAGACGGCGGCGAGGCGCCCCCAGAACTGCGGGGTCATGCCGGAGTAGATCGGGTTCCGAACGAGCGGACCGAGCTCCCCCTTCACGATCCGGCGGCCGACCTCGGTGCCGAACTGGAAGTTGAGCCGCCGGTCATCGATGGACCAGGAGCGGTTGGTCTCGAAGTAGAGCCCCTCCTTCACCTCCGAGAGGAGCTCCTCCGGGGAACGCTCCCCCGGGGCGAGGTTCACGTTGGTCATCCGGATCAACGGGGTGCGCGACCAGCCGGCGGCTCGGCAGGTGGCCCCGCTCTGCGGGAACCCGGCCTCCGGAGCTGTGGAGCGGGAGGAGAGGAAACCGACGAGGGTGCCCTTCTCGACGAGGGGGTAGCGGTGGGTGGGGACGCCCTCGTCGTCCCAGGGGAAGCTCCCCAGTCCCCCGGGAAGGGTGGCGTCGGACTCGACGGACATGGCCGGGGAGCCGTAGGGGAGCTCCCCCAGGTCCCCCACGGAGAGGAAGCTCGTGCCGGCGAAACCCGCCTCGTAGCCCAGGACCCGGTCGAGCTCGGTGGCGTGCCCGACGCTCTCGTGCACCTGGAGGGCGAGCTGGTCGCTGGCGAGCACGATGTCCATCCGGCCCGTGGGGGCCGCGGGGGCGTGGAGGAGCTCCTCGGCGGTCCGGGCGCACTCCTCGGCGTGGTCCTCCAGCCCCAGGCCCTCGACGAACTCCCACCCTCCCTGGGCGAAGTCCCCGCCGAAGCTGGTGGGGTACGAGCGGCGTTGGACCTCCCCCTCGCCCACGGCGGTCGCCTCGATACCGGCCCCCACGTGGACGAGGTGGACCGAGTAGCTCACCCCCTCGCTGTTCGCGTAGTGCCGCTCCTCACTCCAGGCGAGGGATTGTGCCCGGGTGGAGCGGACCTGGGCGCGGCCGTGGAGCCGGGCTTCCGCCTCGCGCAGACGTCCGAGCTTCTCCTCGAGGCTGAGCTCGAAGGGGTCCTTCCGCAGCGGCGTTTCGTACCTCTCCCCCCGGGGGCCGTGCGCTTCCTCCGTCCAGGGGATCGGCCGTTTCCGGGTGGCTTCGGCGAGGCGGGCGAGCCGTAGCGCTGTGCGGGCCGCCTCCCGGACCGCGGGCCGGGTGAGCGAGCTCGTGGCGGCGAACCCCCACCCGCATCTCCGGAGCACCCGGATCCCGATCCCGCTCTCCTCGTGGCGGGAGAGCCGCTCGGGCTCGCCGTCGCGGACCGCGATCGCCTCGAACCGACGGGGAGCGTTCCCGCGCACGTCGGCGAAGCGCACTCCCGGCCCCCTCGCCGCATCGAGGGCCGTCGCGATGAGGTCCTCCAGGTCCCGCGCCCTCCCCGCCCCAGGGGCGGAAGAGCTCAGAGGGTCACGGGCAGGTTGAGCTTTTCGGTGATCTCCTTGTAGCGGTTGCGGATGGTGACCTCGGTGACCCCGGCCACCTCGGCGACCTCGCGCTGCGTCCGGCGCTCGCCGCACTGCAGGCTCGCGATGTAGATGGCGGCGGCGGAGACCCCGGTGGGGCCGCGTCCGCTGGTGAGCTCGCGCTCCGTGGCGAGCTTGAGGATGTCGTTGGCCTTCGTCTGGACCTCCCCCTTGAGCTTGAGCTCCGAGCAGAAGCGCTGGACGTAGTCCTGCGGGCGCGTGGGGAGCAGGCGGAGCTTGAGCTCGCGGGTCATGAAGCGGTAGGTCCGTCCGATCTCCTTGCGGCCGATGTGGCTCTTGGAGGCGATCTCGTCCAGGGTCCGCGGGACGTTGCACTGCCGGCAGCTCCCGTAGAGGCTCGCTGCGACCACCCCTTCGATGGACCGGCCGCGGATGAGGTTGTGGTTGACCGCCTTCCGGTAGATCATGGCGGCGGTCTCCCGGACGTTGCGCGGGAGGTTCATCGCGCTCGCGATCCGATCGAGCTCGGCCAGGGCGAAGGCCAGGTTGCGCTCGGTGGCGTTCGAGACGCGGATGCGCCGCTGCCACTTGCGCAGCCGGTAGAGCTGGGCCCGGTTGCGCGTGGGGATGGACTTCCCGTACGGGTCCTTGTTCTTCCACCCGATCTCGGTGGAGAGCCCCTTGTCGTGGATGGTGAGCGTGGTGGGGGCCCCGGCGCGGGCGCGTTTCTCCCCCTGCTCCGCGTCGAAGGCACGCCAGTCCGGCCCCTGGTCGATCATCCCCTCCTCCAGGACGAGCCCGCACTCGTCGCAGACCAGCTCGCCCTTCTCGTAGTCCCGGGTGAGGTGGTTCGAGCCGCAGCCCGGGCAGCGCGTCGGGACGGCGTTCTCGGCGGGAGTGGGGGGCTCCGGGGGGCCTGCCTCAGCGGGCACGGTTTCGAACCTCGGTCCAGAGCCTCTGCCCCACGAGCGCGAGCGCTCTCGACGGCTCCAAGGGGCGGCGAGGCTGGACGATGAGATAGGGTCGGGCCACCGGTCCGAAGATCCGCTGGACCCTTCCCCGGAAGGACCCATCCTCGCTGACGAGGTCCGTCCCCTCTGGAGGGGGGTCCTCCGAACGCAACAGGGGGAAGCCCCGGGAGGAGAGCCCGGTCACCGTCCCGGCGGGGGAAGGACCCGGCGTCCTCAGGACCCGACCGGCGCCTTGGGGGGTGCTCAAGGGATATAAATCATTCCCGAAGCACACTTAAACCTTTCTAGTCATCCCCTCGAGACCCCCGGGGGCCACGCACCCTGGCGTGCGAGGCTCTGCTCTGCCGGGACGCAGCGTGGGGCCCTCACGACGCCGGTGCCAGCGCGTCCTTGAGCCGACGCAGGGTCGTCTCGGCGTCGGCGAGCCTCCCTTCCCCGAGCTGCCGCGTGGCGGTCATAAGGAGCGAGGCAGCCTCCCGGACATCGGTCCCATCCGACTGGCGGGACTTGAGCGAGCTCGCCAGTTGGCGAGCCTCGGCCAGGATCTCGGAGACCGAGCGCGCCTCGGGCTCGGGAGGAAGAGGCGCGGACTCCTCGCCCAGCGCAGGCCGGTCCTCCCCGAGGGGGAGGACCGGGGCCTCCACCGTATCGGGCGGGGAGGGGATGGGGGCCGGGGGGCTCCCGCCGACGATCTCGGGCGATTCCTTCCGCAGGAGGAAGTACTCCTCGGCCGCCTCCTTGAACCTCCCCGCGCGAACGTGACGTTGCAAGAGCGCAACGTGCCTCTCTGCCCGGTCGCGGGAGCTCGGCTCGAGGGAGGTGCTCGCGAGCTGCTCGGTCGCCCGGCCGGCCCTCTCGAAAAGGGTCTGCCGGACCTGCTCGTGCATGAGCACGAGGATCGCCGAGGCCTGCGTGCTCGCCTCCCGGAGGTCCTCGGTGACCATGGACTCCTCGGCCAGGGCGAGGCGAACGCGGTGGAGCCGGGCGTCCAGCGTCGCGAGGTCCAGCCCGAGCCTTCCCCCCACTTCGCGGAACGCATCGATCTTGAGCAGGGTCTCCTTGAGCTGCTTCCAGTCGCGTTCGAGCTCAAGGAGCGCCTCGTCGGCGGTACGCAGCGAGCTCACGGCCTCGAAGCGCGCCCCTTCCCGGAACGCGGTCCGGGCCCGGGAGATCTCCCGGGCGACGTCTGCGGCCACGCCGTCCTCCCGGAGCAGACCTTCGCGCTCCTCGAGCTCCACGCAGCGCTCATCGAACCGCTGGGCCAAGGCGGGCTCGAGGGAGGCGGAGGCGCGCGCCAGGGTCGCGCGCGCCTCCTCGAGCCGTCCCCGGGCAGCGCTCATGGCGGCGGTCGCGAGCGACTCCGCGGTCGAGGTGGCATCGAGCTCCAGGTTCTGGGCCACGCGGAGGCTGTCCTGGAGGGCCAGCGCAGTCTCTTCGACCTCCACGGCCAGGGTCGTCCCGGGGACCTCCGCCCCCTCCGGACCCCCGGGGGGCCCGGAAGGCCCTCCCTCCGGACCCCCGGTCGAGCGGGAGCCCTCCGCGCGGTCGGCCTCATCCTCGGCAAGAAGGGCGGCGCGGGCCTCGGGAAAGAGCGCGGTGGGGAAGCCGCAGGAGCTGCAGCTGGCGGCGTCCCCGACGAGGGCGCCCCCGCAGATGGGACACGGACCGGTCTCCGCAGCGGCCGACACCAAGGAATTGGAGCGCGTGCCCATGACTTAGGTTTTTGGGGATTTCATCCCCCGGAGAACGTTCGGGCGATCTCGAGGCGTCCCGGCCCGTCCACGGGGAAGTCCGAGGGGACCGGCTCGCCGTTCCACCAGAGCGAGGAGCCTTCCACGGGAAGGCCGAGCTCCCGTAGCAGCTCGGTGAGGGTCGTCCCGGTGGGGACCTGCCGGACGACCGGAGGACGGGCGGTGCCCGTCGCGGCGAAGATGATCGTCACCGCGACGCCTTCCATATCTCAAGGTCTCCCCTGCGGGGTCCGGAAGGTCCGCGACCCCCATAAGGTTCGGCCGAAGGGGGCGCTGAGGGGGAGATTTGAACTCCCGAGGGACGAACCCACCGGTTTTCGAGACCGGCGCCTTTCCGGGCTAGGCTACCTCAGCACGGACCCGTGCGGTCCCAGCGCGAGAGCCCTCAGGTTATAGGAGTTCGCTCCCCCGAGCTCGCCTTGCGCGCGGCCTTCATCTTGACGATCCCCTCCATGACGATCGGGTCCACCCCCTTCTCCCGCGCCCGGAAGAGGCTCACCACGTCGCCGAACCAGCTGAGCTCCAGCAGTCCGGCTAGGAGTCCCGGGATGCCGGGGCGAACCCGCTCGACGGGGACGGAGCGCTTCCTCAGCTCCTGTTCGAGGTAGGCGACCTCCCAGCGCGTCTCCGGCGGGCTGTCCGCCGCCTCCAGCAGGGTCACGAACTGCTTCGGGCTCTCCCCGGGGGGGAGGGTGTCCCACGCGACGATGGCGTTGTGCAGGAGCTCGGGGATCGTGTCGAAGTGGCTGAGTTCCTTGGCGTTCTCCTCGAGATTGTCCTTCCATCGCCGGCCGACGGGGGCGAGGGGTTCCGGCACGTAGGTCCAGAGCTCCTTTCCGGAGGCCCGGCGCGCGAGACCGGCCGCAGGACCGTCCTCCGCGAAGAGCTCCCTTGAGCGGGATTCGAGAGATCCGGCGACCCTCTCCATCTCCTCGCCCGGTGGAAGGAGGGTCGGCAGGAGACCGGCGAGGCCCCCGAAGAGGAGTCCCAAGCTTGCCCGGGGCGGCCGTCCTCCCGGGATCCGGACGACGGGCACCCCCTGCGATCGCCCCATCCGGGTGAGCTCCCCCCCCGCGCTCACCAGGGCGCGAGGGAGTCCGCGCCTCCCTGCCTCCCGGTAGACGTGGAGGGCCTCCCAGGTGTCGCCCGAGTAGGAGAGGACGACCACCAGGGTGTCCGGGGCGAGCCACCTGGGGAGCGATGCTTCTCGTGAGGAGCGGACCGGGTGGGAGTTCTGAGCCGAGCCCAGCTGTGCGAGATACTCGCCGGCGATGCCGCTTCCCCCCATGCCGAAGAGATGGATCCCGCCGAAGGCCGGGAGGCTCCGGGCCACCTCGCGACCTGCACGCCATCCCTCCCTCAGCTGCTCCGGGAAGGCCCGCGTGAGCTCCCACATCCGTGGGGCGCCCGGGGAGGGTTCCTCCATACGGAGGCTGCGGGCCCCGGTCCCTCATAGTCCTTCCCCTGGGCCCCGGCCGGCGCTCATCGCCGCGGGAGACCCGGGGGGGCCCCGACAGGCGCAACTTCAGCCGCGACGGTTCGGCCGGGCCCCGGACCGCCGCGGCGAGCGGACCGCGCCGACAGATGCGTAAGACCTTCACGAAAAGCAGAATAGCTACCCCGGCGTTGTTGAGATGGGCGTGATCGCCATGGGGATGGCCCCTTCGCTCGCCGAATCCCCCCGGCGCGGACTCCCGCCACGATAGGGAGGAAACGGGTGCAGCGAGGGTTCCTCGGTCCCCACATGAAGATCCCCACGGGGATCGAGGGCCTGGACCGGATGCTCCACGGGGGGCTCCTGCCGGGTCGCCCGTACCTGGTGGTGGGCGAGCCCGGGACGGGGAAGACCACCCTCGCGCTGGAGTTCCTCCTGCGCGGGGTGCGGCAGGGCGAGGAGGTGCTCTACGTGACCCTCGAGGAGCCCCCCAACGAGATCCGCAGCGACTTCCGGGGGTTCGGCCCGGACCTGGGGAAGATCTGGGTGTTCGACGCCATCCCCGACGTGATGCGCTACGAGAAGGCGCCCTTCAAGGACATCGCGGCGGTCCGATCGGCGACGCGGCTCGAGTCCTTCCCGGAAGGGATCCGCAGGACCGGGGAGTTCTCCAGCATCGAGGTCACCTTCAGCGCGCTCATCCAGACGCTCAAGATGGAGAGCGTCCGACGCCTCTACTCGCGGATGGTGATCGACTCGCTCACCTCGCTGGAGTACTTCTGCATGAAGGGCTTCGATGAACAGCAGGGCGCCCAGGCCTTCCTGCGCTTCCTGAGCGATCTCGGGATCACCACCCTGCTCACCGTGGAGACCCCTCCGCGTTCTCCCCCCAGCGCGGAACGGCTGCTGGCCCGCGGGGAGATCCGTCTCTTCCACTGGAGCGTGGAGGGCCGGGCGGTCCGGGCCCTGGGCATCGAGAAGTTCCGGGGGAGCGCGCACGATCCCCGCCTGCACCCCTTCCGTCTCTCCGCCCATGGGCTCGACGTGGACACGCAGGTCTCCATCGTCGAGGGGACCCTGAGGACGGAGAGCGTCCCCGTGGAGGCGGAGGAGGCGGTGACCGCGCCCGCGGAGACCGAGCTGATGATCGAGGCCCGGCGCGCCATCCTCGCCATCCAGGAGGACGTCGAGCACCTGATCGAGCTCGGGCTCGACGCCGATCCGGTCCGCCAGTTGCTCACCGCGGCCCACGCGTCGATCTCGGGGATGCATACCCAGGCCGCCTTCGAGCAGATCCTCGAGGCCCGGCAAGTGGTCAACCATCTCCTCCTCGCGCACGAGGTCTCCCGGGAGTTTTCGGGGCGACCGCTGCAGCCCACCCTCGAGGCTCCCCCCGCGCTCCGTCGGCTCGGCCCCGCGCTCCCGACCGAGGCCGGGACCACGCCGGAGCCGGTTCCGGTGGAGAGCATCGCCCCGGTCCGGCCCGTCTCCCCGAGCGAGGGGGCCCAGGCGATGCTTCCCCTGCTGGGGAGGCTGGTGGAGGTGCTGGAGAGCTCGCGAGGGGCCTCGGTGCGGCAGAACCTTCCTCCGTCGCTGGTCAAACGGGCGGTGGCGGCCGCTGCCGCTCCCGCGGGCGCTTCGGCCGCGCGCCGACCCGGCGCGACGCCGGCCGGGCCCGGTAGTGGCCGGCCGCTTCCGGCCGGTCCGGCGGCCGGGGCGGGCATCGAGCGTGTCCGCCTCCCAGGCTCCCCGCCGGTCCAGTTCCCGGGCCGGTCGGGTCCGGGACGCATTCCTCCCAGCGGACCCCTCCCGAGGGGCGCACCCGCCCCGGGAGCCGCGGCCCGAGGCGCCCCCGCGCCCCGCGGTGCCCGAACGGGGCCCGGGTCTTCTCCGCCGGCCGTTAGCCAGCTTCCGGCCCCGGCAAGCGTCCGGCCCCCTCCGAGTGAGGGGACTCCCCCTGCGCAGACCCCGGGAGATGCGGCCCCTCCCCCGCTGCCCGCGACCTCCCCCCCGGCGCCCCCGGATCCGGACCCCGCTCCGGCCCGGGCAGGGGGCGAGGAACCGCCCCCGAGTTCCCCCGTTCAGCCGAACCGGAAACCCGATCCGGACCCCCCCCAACCCGTGGCCCCCGAGGGGGGGACGCCGTGATCGCCCCCGAGCGCGTCACCACGGGGGTGCCGGGACTCGACCCCCTCCTCGGCGGGGGCTTCTTCCCCGGGCGCCCGTACCTGGTCACCGGGCCGAACGGCAGCGGCCGCACTCTCTTCGGGCTGCAGTTCCTGCTGGAGGGCATCCGCAAGGGGGAGCCGGTCCTCTTGGTCGCCGTGGACGAGCCCCCCCACGAGATCCTCGAGAACGTCCGCTCCTTCGGCTGGGACCTTTCCAAGATCCACACCATGGACGCGACCCCCGGGCAGCTGCAGTACCGCCGGCTCGGAGACCTCCAGGAGATCAAGAGCCTCCACGAGGTCCGGTCGATGCAGGAGATGGGGGAGTCCGCGCGCCGCTCCAGTCCGGCCACCGACGAGATTTCCATCCAGTCGATCTACCTCAAGCTGCGTCGCCAGATGGAGGTCCTGCCCGCCCGTCGGGTGGTCATCGACTCGATGACCTCGATCCGCCACTTCGCCCTCCGGGCGAGTTCGGACAAGCAGGCCGAGCGGACGGAGATCCAATCGCTGCTGCGCTTCCTGAGCGAGCGCGAGGCGACGGTCCTGGTCACCTCCCGTCCCCCGGAGGATCGGGAGCTCACCCCCGAGCAGGTGCTCGCCCGGGGGGAGATCGCGCTGAGCCGCGAGTGGCACGGGCACGGAACCCGCCGGAGCCTTCGGATCCGGCGGTTCCGAGGCTCCGCCCACGACGGGGACGAGCACCCGCTCGAGATCCGGAAGGAGGGTCTCGTGGTGCTCGACGGACCGCTCGGGGCCGAACCTACGCCGGCGTGAGCTCCCGGTAGACCGCGAGGGTCTGCCGGCCCACCACGCCCCAGTCGTAGCGTGCGACGGCCTTGGTCCTCGCGGTCTCCGCCAGGCTCCTTCGGTAGCTCGCGTCGGAGAGCAGGGCGGTGAGCTGCTCCCTCCAGCGCAGGACCTTCTCAGGCTCCGGGAGGGCCGCAGGGACAAGGAACCCGTCCTCACCGCTCTCCACCTCGGAGGAGAGCACGTCCGTGCCGACCACGGGGAGCGCGCTCGAAAGGGCCTCCAGGACGCTGATGCTCTGCAGCTCCGAAGGGCTCGGATGGAGGAGAACGTCGCTGGTGGCGTAGTGGCGCGCCAGGGTGGCCTCGTCCACGGCCCCGGTGAGGGTGAGGCGGCCGGCCAGACCCGGGACCGAACGGAGCTGACGGGCGTACCCTTCATCCTGGATCGGACCGACGAGCGTGAGACGTGAGCCGGGGAGCCCTTTCATCACCTCCACCGCGAGGGCCCAGTCCTTCCGGGGGTGGATGGCCCCTACCCCGAGCACGCGTTTCCCCTCCCGGGAGGCCCAGTCGGGGGCGAACCGGGCAGTGTCGATGCCGTTCGGAACGATCCTGATCCGGGAGGGGTCTGGCGCAGGCCGGAACGAGGCCATGCGCGCAGCGACCGCCGCGCTCAGGGCGAAGGTCCGCTGGGCGTGGGCGCAGGCCCTCCGCTCCAGGCGGAAGCCCAAGCGCTCCCGCCAGCCCTCCGCCCCGTTCCAGTGACGGGAGTGCGAGGTGTACACGTACGGCCGACGGCTCCCCGCGAGCCGGGCCCCCACGACCGGGGTGAAGGCGTGGACGATGTCCGGCTCGAGCTCGACGATCCGTCGGGGAACGCTCCACGCGAAGGGATACTCCTTCCAGGTCCGGCCCCCCCCGTCCTGGTTGACGAGGGTGACCTCCACGCCGAGGGAGCCTAGACTGCGGGCAAGCCCATCGATCGCCTTCTCCACCGCCCCCCAATCCGGCGGGGGGATGGGGAGGACCCCGGAGCCCACCAGGACGACGTGCACGCAGTACCATTTCCCTCCGGAGGTAATACCCTTGGTCGGCCGGGGGCACCCTGGCCCTTCGTCCCATGGAGACCCCTCCCGAGGCGTTCGATCTGGCCGACGCGAAGCAGACCCTCGCGTACCTGCGCCGGCTCCACGGGGCCGACGTGGACCGGGTGCTGGAGTGGATCCGCGAGGGGAGCGCCCCGGGACCCGGGGCCCCCGACACCCCGGTCCGATGGATGCCGGCGGGGGAGCTCATCTCCCGCACCTGGCGGTTCACCCGGATCCCCCACGTCAACGGGGTGCTTCGGCCGTTGGTGGACGCCCACGTGCTCCTCTGGCAGGACGAGGGGGTGCGCTTCGACCCCCGGTGCTTCCCGCACGCCGCGCCTCTGGGGCTGTTCGCGCCGCCGGCGAACCCGAAGGAGGGGTAGCGTCGCCCGGACTAGGCCCGGTGGCCCACGATGGTCTTCCCGCGGTTGACCCGGCCGCTCAGGGTCCCGGTGACCAGGAGCGCCGTGGCGGAGATGACCAGGAGGATCAACTCTTCATCGAAGCGGTCCCCCAGGCTCAGGTTCAGGGCGAGCCCGCCGAGCGCTCCGACGAGGACGACCCCGCAGAAGGCGTCGAGGAGGTGCACGAGCGTCGACCCGTTCGGGAGGAGGGAGTAGAGGACGAGCCCGACGAAGGAGGCGACGCTGACCAGCACGAGGAGCTCCCCCGTCAGGGAGCGGTAGCTGATGCCGAGGACGGGGACGCTCAGGACGGAGAAGGCGAGCGAGAGCCAAAGGGCCGTCGCGAGCGTCCTCACGTTGGAGAGGGTGCGGACCGACTCCGGAGAGTAGAGGACGGTCTTCCCAAGCCGTCGGGGGAGGAAGTGGGCGACGAGGAGCCCGCCCAGCGAGAACAACCAGAGCCCTTCGTCGAGGCGGTCCTCGGGGCTCTCGAGGGCGCTCGCCGCGAGCTTTCCCAGGAAGGCGATCCCCACCAGGACGAGCGAGTAACGGCTGATCCGCTTGAGGTCGACCGAGCGAAGGGCGAGGACAAGGAGGGCGATCCCGAGGGCGAGGAGGAGGACATCGTCGAAGAGCGAGGGGAGGACGTCGAGCTCATCGTAGCTCTCGAGGAGACCGGCGACCACGAAGACGACGGCGACCAGGAGGTAGGCCTGGTAGCGGGAGTAGGCGTACGCCACCTTGTTGCTCACGTCGTTGAGACCTTCCATCATGGGAGGGGGAACCCGTGCGACGGGGAGGCAGTAGATAGCTTTCCCGTTGGAGAGGAGGGGAAGGGGGCCAGAGACCCAGAATATAAGCGGACCGCGCTCCGGGGGGACATAGCCCCGTGGTGTAGCGGACAAGCATACGGGCCTTTGGAGCCTGGGACAGCGGTTCGAATCCGCTCGGGGCTAATGGTTCGCTCGGCGAACTGGAGTCGCTCGATCGCCTCGTTCCCATGGCCCTCCGAGGAGCCAGGGGAGGGCCACGAGTCGGGCGGCGATGAGTTTGCCTCGAAGACGGGATGCAGGACCGTCCCCTTCCCCTAAGTGACGAGCCGTTCTTCCTCCTTTTGAAGAACCTGCATTTTATCTCAGTAATACTCCCCGCTTAGGGGAAGGGTTAAATCGACCCGTTCTCCTCATCCCGACGTGGAGATCGATCCCGCTCTCTCGGGTCTCGTCGGAAGCGAGACTCGCCTCCGCGTCCTGGCGGTCCTGGCGAACGCTCAGCGTCCGCTGACCGGCTACCGGGTGGCGAAGACCGGCGCGGTCTCCATTTCCAAAGCCTACCCGGAACTGGAGCGGCTCGCAGCATCGAAACTCGTCCTCCGCTGCGGGAGGGGATGGGCGATCCACGATGAGGACGTGGCAGCCCTCCTCCGGAAGCGGGTCCGCATCGTCGATGGCGGGGATTGGTTCCGCGACAAGCCGAAGCGGGATGCCGAGGACCGCCGCTTCCTCTCTCGCTTGAAGAGTCTCCCGGCTCCCGATTGGAGTCAGATCGACCCCGACGCCATCCGATTCGACGTCGCCCGACGGAAGGAGAAGGACGAACTGCTCCTCCGCCACGGCATGAAGCCTAGCGTGACCCATGGACGAACGTGAGTTCGACTCCCTCCTCCGCAAAGCGAAGACTCCGGACCGGCGAGTCGCATGGTTCGGTGCGCTCCTAGCGAAGGAGTCCGAAGTCCCGGTCGTCATCGTCGGTGGCTCCGCGATCCAGGTGTACACCGAGGGAGCGTATGTCTCCCACGACATCGATATCGTGGGTGACCGGTCGAAGCTCGCCGCGGTCCTCCGTCGGTGGGGCTTCCATCGAGAGAAGGGTCGGTCGAGTCGAATCTACTGGGTCAAGGAACCGCTCGGGCTCGTGGACCTGGTCGGTGTCCGCATGAAGTCGGGCCTCTCCCCCCAGACGGTCCAGACCCCGTACGGGAGCGTCAATCTCGGGCCACCGGAGGACCTCATCACCCGCCGCCTCATGCGAGCCGGGGCCGAACAATCGACCGACCTGTTCCAAGAAGCCGTGCTGATCGCCCATCGATACAGGGACGTCCTCGACTGGGGGTACATCCGGGCGGACGCGCAGTACGAACGCGTCCTGCCGCTCTACGAGCAGTTGCGGAAGTTGGTCGCTTGACGCATCGAGCCCATCGAAGACGCGTCGGCCCCGTGACACACCAGCGGGAGCGAGCCGGACCGCCCTTAGGATGCCTCGAGCCCCCTCGTTCCGGGACTAGGGGAGGGACCTTCGGCTGGAAAGTTGTCTCCACCCGTCTCCCCATCCCGAGGTCCTGGCCCTGGGGGCGGATGTGAACCAGGGTGCTAACTCGTTCGAAGGGGGGGGGACCGGCAGGAACTGTCGGCGAGCGATCGCGTTCCCACAGAGGCCCTCGTCGACCGTCAGCGTCGGTAGACTCTGGTCGCACGGGACCGAGATCCCCTCGGATCCCGGGACTCCGTCGAGCAAAGCGCCGGTCCACCCCCCGGACCCGACAGGGTCACGCTACCGCTCCGCGATCTCCGAGGAGAACGAACGAGAGGAATCCGGTTCCCTCGGTCGTAGGGCGCCTCGGAGACCACCCGTGGCCCCAGAGCCGGACCCCGCGAGCGCTCATGATCGACGCCGACGTCCCTCCGTCGCATGCGCCCTCGTCTCGTCTTCTTTGACTGGGGAGGGACCCTCGTCCACCTGATCGGGGACCCGGTTTCCCGGGGGGAGATCCGCTCCACGTTCTCGCTCCCGATCGAGGAGCATCTCTCGGGCGCCTCCCTCGGGAAGGCAGACCGAGCTGCGTTTCAAGTGACGTCTTTCCGATGATCCAAGACGCACGTCCGGGGCTGGACCCCACGGGGTTCAACGAAGCGCTCGGGGATCGAGCCCCCGCGCGCAAGGACAACGGCTTAAGGACGGGCCCCCTCCATCTCGGCATGCCCGCCAAGAAGGCTGCGACCCGGTTCAGTGAGGAGGAGCGGGCAGCGCTGAAAGATGTGAGCCAGGAGCGGAAGGTGGCGTGGGGGAGGGACCGGGCGACGGACGAGCGCGCGGTGCTCGCCAAGATCGCCACTCTCCCGGAGCCCGATCGCTCCCTGGCGCTGCGGCTGCACTCGCTCATCACGGCGGCCGCCCCAGAGCTTTCTCCGAGGCTCTGGTACGGGATGCCGGCGTACAGCAGGGAGGGGAACGTCCTGTGCTTCTTCCAGCCTGCCAGCAAGTTCAAGGCAAGGTACGCGACGCTGGGCTTCAACGATGCCGCCCGGCTCGACGAGGGAAGGGTCTGGCCCACTTCCTTCGCCGTAAAGGAGCTCACTCCCTCCGAGGAGGCCCGGATCTCGGCGCTCGTGAAGAAGGCCGTAAACTGAGCGCGCGCTCATCCCCGGCCGAGTACCTCCGGGGCGGGGAACTTGCCGATGGGGCGTGCGTCCTCACCCTGCCGGCGTTTCCACGGACCCAACTCCCGCCCGAGCTCCGGGGATCCGTACCGTGGGAAGGAGGACGCTCTCCTCTCGAGCTCAGATGGGGCCATGCCGCCCCCAGGTGGGCTCCTCGGGTGAAGCGGCGGCCGGGCCCCGGTCCGCCCCCTCCTCCGAGTCCGATCGGTGGTGGGGTCCGGAGGGGTCGCCCCTCTGCTCTTACCGGGAGGCGCAGGCCCACACGAGCGAGCTTGGGCCGACGGGCAAGCGGAGGGGGTGGAGGGAAAGGACCCGGGTCTCTCCTTCCGCGTCCAACACCTTTCATGTAGCCCCGGGACCGTAGGGGGGACGGCACGACCTGCTGCGGTACGAGAATGGAAGGAGGAATCGACTGCGAACTGGGTCCGCCCCATGCCCGGTTCCGGGCCTTCCGCTGCTCCCCCGAGGGTCCGCCCACCACCTTTCCCGGGCTGGTACTGATCCACACCGCGCGGGGCTTCGGCGAACCCGAGCGCGACATCGCCCGGAGGCTCTCCGGCTGGGGATTCGAGGTGATCGCTCCCGACCTCTACTCCCTCGGCCCGTCCCCGCCCGCCCCGGAAGACATCCGGGACCTCCTCCATCTGGTGAGGGACCTGCCGTTCGAAGGGAGCTTCGTCCCCGGCTTCGAACAGACCGTCTCGGCCCTCCCGAGGCCCGACCAGGAGCGGCTGCGGCTGGCCGCCCGGATCCCGCTCTACGCCCCGGACCCCCGGGCCATCGCGACGTTGCGCGACTGCGTGAGCGAGCTCGTAGGGCTCCCCAACGTGGACCCCCATCGGATCGCCTGTCTGGGCTTGAGCATGGGGGGAGGGTACGCGTGGACGCTGGCCACCCTCGACGCCCGGGTCCGGGCGGCCGTCGTGGCCTACGGCCGTCCTCTGCTTCCCTGGGAATCCTTGGGCAGGCTGCGGGCGCCCGTCCTCGCCGTTGTCGCAGGCAAGGAAGGGCGCCTCACCTCGCAGCTGCCGGAGTGGCAGGAGGAGATGCGCCAGCGGGGGAGATCGCTGAGCGTCGCGATGTTCCCGGAGGCAGAGCATGGATTCCTCGACCCCGCTGACCGTCGCGCGTTTGAGGAGAGGACCGCCGAGTCCGCTTGGGCCCGGATCCGGGAGTTCCTCCAGGCCAATGTGGGCCCACTGCGGGGACCTCCCACCCCGGCCGTGGCCCCAGCCCCTCTCCCCCCGGTCCCTCAGCGGGCCGGGCGGAACGTGTCAAAGACCTCCCCGTCGCGGCCCCCACCTGCGGCCACCCAGCCCGTGGCCCCGACGTCCTCCCCAGGGGAGGTGACGGAGGAGGAGGTCGAAGCGCTCCTCTCCGGCTCGGGCCCGAGGCCCGCCGGGGCGCCGGCCCGCTCGAGGAAGAAGCACCCCGCCTCACCTCGAAAAGTCCGCAAGGCTAAATAAGTCGGGGCCCTCGGTCGCCCTCCCCATGCACTATCCGAAGGAGGTCGCGGCCTACTGCCCGAAGTGCCACAAGCACACCCCGCACGAGGTGGAGCGCGGGCGAAAGCGCACCGCCAGCGAGCTCAAGTGGGGGCAGCGCCGGTTCCGCCGGGCCCAACGTGGCTACGGGGGCTTCCCCCGCCCCAAGCCCGAGGGCCGGGCCAAGGCCGTCCGCCGCGTTTACCTGAAGTACCGATGCAAGACGTGCAAGTACGTCGTCCAGCCGCGGAGTTTCCGGGCGAGCCAGCTCGAGCTCATGGAGCACAAAGGATGAGCGAGGAGACCCCCGCCCCCACGACCGCCCACTTCGTCGTGGTGAAGTGCAACGACTGCTCGAAGGAGCAGATCGTCTACCGGCGCCCTTCCACCGTGGTCCACTGCACCATCTGCGGGGCCCTGATCGCGAACCCGACCGGGGGACTGGCGGACTTCCGCGGTGAGGTCCTTCGTCTCCTCCCGTGAGGGAGGGGCGCTGACCATGGCCGAAACCGTCGGCACCCTACCGGAGGAAGGGGACTTCGTCGTCGCCACGGTCCGCTCGATCCGGAACTTCGGCGCCCTGGTGACTCTCGACGAGTATCGCGACCGGGAGGCGTTCATCCACCTCTCCGAGGTGGCCACGGGCTGGGTGAAGTACATCCGGGACTACATCCGGGAGGGCCAGAAGATCGTTGGACGGGTGATCCACATCGACCACGAGAAGGGACAGGTGGATCTCTCCCTCAAGCGGATCAACGAGCACCAGCGCCGGGAGAAGCTCCAGTCCTTCAAGAACGAGCAGCGCGCCCACAAGCTGCTCGACCTGGTCGCGAAGAGCCTGCATCAAGAGCCCGCGGAGTCGATGACCAAGTTCGGCAACGCGCTGGTGGAGCAGTTCGGGGGGCTCTTCCAGGCCTTCGAGACCGCCTCCTCGGACCCTGCACGCTTCTCGGCCGAGAGCCCGAAGGGCCCATGGGTCGAGGCCTTCCTCAAGGTCGCCCATGAGAACATCTCCCCTCCCCACGTGGAGGTCTCCGGCATGCTCGAGGTCTCCCACCCCGGGCCCACCGGGGTCGAGGCGGTCCGCGAGGCTCTCCTCGCGGCCGAGCAGGCCCAGCCGAACGCTGTGATGATCCAGTACGTTGGCGCGCCACGCTATCGCGTGGTGGTCACGGGGGCCCAGTACAAGCCCACCGAAGAGCTCCTCAAGAAGGCCTCCGACCTGGCCCTCTCGCGCATCAAGGCCTCCGGCGGGAAGGGGACCTTCACCCACCTCTGACCGGCCATGGGCGAGCCTCTCCTCCACCGCTGCCGTTCCTGCCGGCGGTACACGCTCAAGTCCGTCTGCCCCAAGTGCGAGGGTCCGGCGGGCTCGCCCCACCCGGCCCGCTGGTCCCCCGAGGACCGCTACCAGCGCTACCGTCGCGCGCTGCTCGAGTCCGCCGGAGCCTCGAGCGAGTCCGCCGGGAGCGGCTAGCGCCTCCCCCCGAGGCAGGGCACCGTTATCTTGCCGGCGGCCCTAACGTCCGAGCGCATGCAACAGCGCATCAAGGTCGTCAACGAGGTCTCGGACCTGGTGCCGGTCCTGAGGGCGGTGGACTCCGATCTCAAGCTTAGGATCTTCCACAAGCTCTCCGAGGCGTGGATCACGGCCGACGACGTGGAGCAGGAGTTCGGCAAGGACGGCGGGAAGATCCTCGCCTTCTTCGAGAAGCTCAAGCTGGTGGACAGCCGCTGGGTCGCCCGCGAGGGCCGCCGCGCCCCGGAGAAGAGCTTCCACACCTACTACTCGACGGTGAACATCAACACCACCGCCCCGCTCACCGAGGTCTCCGAGATCCTCGCCGTGGCCTCCATGCCCGAGAAGGACTACGGGCAGCTCGAGAAGAGGATCTACGATGCCATCGGCGAGCAGGGCCGGTTCTTTTCCGACGTGGCGGAGGAGCTCAAGATGAGCACCACCCGGCTCAAGGGGCTCATCAAGCGCTCCGACAAGCTGGAGTTCCGGGGCCACCGCGTCGAGCGGCTCAATGGTCAGCGCGCCTGAGCGGGACCCCGAACGCATCGTGGACGTCCTCCGGCTCGGACACCGGCCGGGGCGCGATCCGAGGCTCACCACCCACGTGGCGCTCACCGCGCGGGCCTGGGGGGTCCGCCGACTCTATCTCGAACCCCCGGACCCCTCCCTGGCCGAGCGCGTCCGGGCGCTCACCCGAAGATTCGGGGGGAGCTTCGCGGTGGAGGGGGTGACGAGCCCCCGCTCCTTCCTCGCCTCGTACCCGGGGACCGTCCTTCACCTGACCATCTACGGCGAGGACCTCGACGAGGTGGTCCCGACGCTGGAAGGGCCAGGACCCTTCCTCCTGGTGGTGGGGGGGGCGAAGGTCCCCCCGGAGATCTACCGGCTCGCGCACCGGAACCTGGCGGTGACGCACGAGCCGCACAGCGAGGTGGCGGCGCTGGCCATCGCGCTGGACCGCCTGCGGGGAACCCCCCGGGACACCTCCCAGCCTGGCGCAAAGCTGCGCGTCCGCCCTTCCGCCCGGAGGAAGCGCGTCGAGGAGGTGGAGCCCGAGGGACCGTCGGCCCCCCGGGCCAGTTCGCGATGAGCCCTGCTCTCCCAAGCCTCCCGGGGAAGCGCTGGCCCTTTCGGGTCCGGGCCCCCGGGAAGGCGATCCTCTTCGGCGAGCACGCGGTGGTCCGGGGCCGGACCGCCCTGGTGCTCGCCGTCGACCGGGGCACCGAGATCGACTTCCGTCCTCTCCCACCGGGGAGCCGCTCGACCTGGAATGGCGCCCCCTTCGACGCGGAGCTCAATCCCTACCTTCGGGAGGCGATGCGCCGTCACCCCGACTGGTCCGCGAGACCGGTCGCGCTCACGGTCCGTTCCGAGCTTCCCCGGGCCTCGGGCCTCGGGACGTCGGCGGCCTTCACCGTAGCCCTCGTCGCCGGATTCACCCTGCCGGACCGGCAGGAGCTTCCCCGGGCCGAGGTGGCCGAGGAGAGCTATCGGATCGAACGCGCGGCCCAGGGGGTCGGGAGCCCGGTGGACACCTCGGCCTCCACCGCCGGCGGGCTCCTCGCGATTGGCACGGAGCCCGGAGAGGAAGAGCTCTGGACGCTCCCTGCGGTCGACACCTCGCCTCCCTTCCATGCCCGAAGGGTCCACTCCCCCCCGTGGAGCTGGGCCGCGGCGTTCTCGGGGATCGCCAAGGCCACCGGACCGAAGGTGCGGGCCGTGGGGGAGGTCTTCGCCACCCCGGAGGGCGCGGAGATCCTCGAGAGGATCGGCAGGCTCTCCCGGGAAGGGGAGGGGGCGCTGGACCGGGAGGACAAGGACGCTGTCGGGGCGCTCATGGCGGAGAACCACCAGCTCCTCCGGAGTCTGGGGGTGAGCCACCCCCGGCTGGAAGCGCTGCTCGAGGTCGCGCGCCCCTTCGTCCACGGGGCGAAGGTCACGGGAGCGGGAGGAGGGGGCTCGGTCCTCGCTCTCGTCCGGGAAGGCCAGCACGAGGCCCTCCGGAAGGCATGGGCCCGGGCGGGGGGGGTTCCCTTCCTGCTCTCGGTCGCGCCCCAGGGGCTCCAGGTGATGACGCTGGGTTCAGCGCTTCGAGACCACGCGGACCACGTCCCCGGGCTCTAAGGGGTGGTCGGCCCCGAGGGTCCGCTTCCGCCGGGCATCCACCGCCCGGAGGAACCCTTCGCCCAGGTCCGTATGGACCCGGAAGGCGAGCTCCCGGGCGGTCGTTCCCCGGGGGACCAGCAGCGCGTCCGGCAGCACCCGCCCCTTCCCGTCGGTCCACCGCGTCTCGTCCTCGACCGGGAAGACCACGATCCGCGAGAGCCCTTCGAAGACCAGCGCCTCGAGCGCCTGCTGCACCCCGGTGGAGCCCCAGACCGAGAGGAAACGCTCGACCTCCTCGAGGGCCTTGCGCTGCGCGGGCTTGAGCCCCTCCGGGTGGGAGTAGGTGAAGCGGGAATCCCCGGGGTGGTAGCGGATGAGCCCCGCCTGGTCGGCGCGGCGCAGCAGCAGTTCCACGTCGGCCGAGGCGGGTGCGCAGGGGAGGGGAGCGAGCTCCTCCGCGACCCGGGCGGCCTCCTCCGGCCGGGAACGGTCGGCCTTGTTGGCGACGATCCGCCGCGGGCGGTTCGCCCGGAGGAGCTCGCGCGCGAGACGGACGAGGTCCGCCTCCGTCCAGCGCGTCGGGTGGGTGAGGTCGAGCGGGAGGTGCCGGAAGGCGGCGAGGACCTGCGTCGGCTTGAAGTTGAGGCCGGTGAGGCGGCTCGCGATGAGCTCCTCCACCTTCCCTTCGTTGAGCTCGAGGGAGCGCGCCGCCTTCTCCCACTGCCGGGAGAGGATCTCCCCCAGCCAGAGGACCATCTCCTCCTCGAGGAAGCGGACCGGCTCGGCCGGGTCGAATCGGCCGGGCTCCTCGAGATGCCCATCCGGGGCGGTGGCGCCGGTGATGTCGATGAGCTGGAGGTAGCCTTCCGCCTGGCGGAGGTCGTCGAGGAAGCGGTTGCCCAGCCCCTTGCCCTCGTGGGCTCCCGGGACGAGACCCGCCACGTCGACCAGTTCCACGGGCACCCAACGGGTCCCTTCCTGGCAAGGGGCGTTCCCCGGCGTGCAGGGATGTCCCAGGTCGGTGTGCGGGCAGGCCACCCGGACGTGGGCCACGCCCCGGTTGGGTTCCACGGTGGTGAAGGGATAGGGGGCCATGGGGACGTTGAGCATCGTGAGCGCGTTGAAGAGGGTCGATTTCCCCACGTTCGGCTGACCGACGAGCCCGACGTCCATCTTCCGTTCCCCCGGCCTCAGCGAGAGTAGTCCGGGGCCCGTTCGGCGAACCCCAGGTCCCGGTTGAGCGCCAGCGCCTGGGCGAAGAGGTGGTCCGAGAGCCGGTTCAGATAGCGCAGGAGCACCTCCCGGACCTCCTCGGACCGGTGGAGCCTGAGCACCGCCCGTTCGGCCCTCCGGGCGACGGTGCGCGCCACGTGGAGCTCACAGGCGGCGGGGACGCCCCGGGGGAGGACAAACGTGTCGAGGTCCTGGAGCGGAGCGGTGAGCGCGTCGAGCTCCTCCTCCAGCCGTCGTACATGCCGGTCCTCGATGCGGGAGGCGCTGCTCTTTCCGCCCTTCGGTGTGGCGAGCTCGGCGCCGACCAGGAAGAGCTCATCCTGGAGGCGGACGAGGGTCTCCCGGCAGCGCTCTTCCCCCGGGGGGAGGAGGGCCTGGGCGAGTCCCAGGTGCGACGCAAGCTCGTCGACGTGGCCGTACGCCTCCACGCGCAGCGAGTCCTTCTCCACCCGGACGCCTCCGAGGAGACCGGTCGTTCCCTTGTCCCCCTGGCGCGTGTACAACCGGGTCATCGTCCGAGCCCCGGAGCAGCGTCCGGGGTCAAGTAGTCGACGTAAGCACGACCCGGTCCGGGAACGCGAGGCCCGCCGCCGGACCGGGCACGCCGCGGCGAGAGGGCCCGGTGGGCCGCGGACGCGCGGCCCCCGGGCGGGCGGAGGACGTGCTTACCCGGCGGGGATCGCCCAGGAACCCCCCGCCATCAGCGGGGCCTCGGTGCGGACGATGTTGTGATCGCGTGCCCATCGAGCGTTCGGCGCATTGCGACCGTCGAGCGGGCTCTCGAGCCCGTGGACCGGGCAGAAGGTGATGCGCAACCGGTGGTTGTGCACGGCCTCGAGGCGGCACCACCGGCAGATCATCGGGGTCGGCGTGTTGGCGGCCAGGGCTTCCAGGGTCGCTCTCTCCAGCATCGGTTCTCCTTCCTGCGTGCTACGCACCGGTGTAGCGCCTTCCCTCGCGGGCCGCTTCCTTGCGCTCCTTCTCGGAACGCTCGAGCTCGCGCGCCACCTCGCGGCGCTGGGCCTGGCGCTCCTGCCGAAGTCGCGCGAGCTCGGCGAGGCCCCGGTCCAGGGCGCTCGCCAGGGCTTCCTCCGGGCTGCGGGCCCAGCCGTCGTCCACTTCGCGCTGGAGCTCCCGGGCAAGGGAGACCGGCACTTCGAGGGGGACACCGGCCGAGGGGGCCGAACCCGTGGGGCCTCCTGCGGCCCGGCGAAGGAGCTGCCGGATCCCCTCGGAGCGATGGGCCCAGCCGTTCTGCTGGACCAGCGCATCGAGGGAACGGAGCTCTTCCTCGGTGAGACGGACGCCGAGGTAGCCGGGGTTCCGCGGGGGGGAGGGCACGCGTTTTACAGAATTTTACGAGTATTTGAATTCTTGTCAAACACTCCCGGACCCGGGCCTCGCCGGGTTCCGGTCGCGGTCCGAGAGGCCACGGAGCGGCTTCCTCCGCGCCGGCTCCGAGGGCTTTTTAAAGCGGCGGAGGTGCGGGCGCCCCGAGGAGCCAAATCGATGGCCTGGACGCAAGCGGAAGTGCGCGAGCTCAAGGAGGGGCGGTACATGATGGTGGACAACGAGCCCTGCCGGATCCTCTCCATCCAGACCTCGAAACCGGGAAAGCACGGCGAGGCCAAGGCCCGTCTCGACGTGATGGGCATCTTCGATGGGGGGAAGCGCTCGGTGGTGTACCCGGTCAAGCACAAGGTCCAGGTCCCCATCATCAACAAGCGCACCGCCCAGGTCCTCGCCCTCGCCGGGGACGAAGTGATGTTGATGGACACCGAGAGCTTCGAGCAGTTCAGCCTCCCGAAGGAGGGGGCCGGCGAGGTCGCCCCCGGCCAGGAGATCCCCTATCTCGCCGCCATGGGGAAGCGCAAGCTCCAGGTGAACCCCTGAGTCCCGGAGGGCCTTTCCCACGGGGAGGTTCTCCCGGGTGAAATCCCACTACCGTTTATAACCGGAACGGGTATGAGAATGCTCGTCAGATGACGAGCAGCACGGCGCGCCCGGGGAGGAAGTAGCACGGCGTTCGGGGGCGGCGTGGGGGCGGCCCGCCTCAAGCAGATCGCCCAGAAGGCGGAGGAGGTCAAGCGGAAGAAGGCCGCCTTCGAGAGCGTCTACCGGAAGGCCCAGGAGAAGCTCGCGCTCCTCACCAAGCACCGCATCGAGGTCCCCGAGCCCGATCCCACGGTCCCCATCCGGGAGGCCGTGCGCCGCCTCGACTGGGACGAGGCCTCGAAGCTGGCCGAGGCGCTCGACCAGACCCTGGAGACGGTCCTTGCCCAGGGGACCGAGAACCGCCGCACGCTCCTGGGGGAGCGCGGGGACAAGCTCTTCCAGCTGGGCCTCCCCTTGGACGCCGAGAGCGTCGCTCTGTACGAGCGCGCCGACGAGGCGCTCGGCCGCCATGCGTGGGCCGACGCCCTGGGCTATCTGGAGTCCCTCGAGGGAGTCATGGCCCAGGCCCAGGAGCAGCAGCGCTCGGAGCTCGAGCGGAAGATCCGCGAGCTCGTCCGGTGGTCCGGTGCTGAGGCGCGCTCCGCCGAGGTCCTTCAGGGGCTCCAGCCCTGCCTCGCCCGGGCCCTCCAGGGGGACTTCGCCGGGGCCGACTCGTGCCTTGAGCTCCAGGTCCCGGAGCGCCTTCCCGAGGCCGAAGCGCGTTGGAAGGAGCTCCGCTCCGAGTGCGAGGCCCTCTGCCGGCTCGCCCGCGAGCACGGCGTCCCCACGGAGGGGCTCGAGATGCGGCTGGCCTCCTCCCAGAGCCTGCTCCCCCTCCAGTTCGTCGGGGCCGCCGAGCGGCTCGCGGAGGAGCGCGCCAAGGTCGAGGCCTCCCTGCGCAACGTCTTCCACGCGCGCGTGGAGGAGTATCGGGAGCTCCTCGAGGAGCTCAAGGGCGAAGGGGCGCCGGTGGAGGAGTTCCTCAACGCCCTCGGCGCCACTTCGCAGCGCCTCGACCAGGCGGTCGGGCCCGAGCTCGGCCCGCTCATCCAGGAGGCCATCCAGAGCCTCCAGGCCCCGGTCATGGGGCTCGTGGCCGGCTACTTCGAGGAGATCGGCCCGCTCATGACCGAGGGGCGGCGGCTCGGACGCAACACCATCCCTCTCGTCCAGGAGATGAACCGCTCCCGCGAGCACCTGCGGGCGCTCCAGTTCCGCCCCGCCCTGGAGGCCGCCCGCCGCGCGCTCGAGATGGCGAGCGAGCTGGTGGCCGACGTGGCCGGCGCCAAGGAGCAGCTCGAGGACTTCCGCGATCTGGTCGCCCGGCTCTCCCAGGGGGGACTCAAGGAGGCGTCGCTCCAGGAGCTCGTCGGCAACGCCGAGGAGGCGCTACGCGAGGGGCAGCTCGACCGGGTGAGCGCCTACGTGGACGAGGGGATCCGGGAGGCGGGGCGCCGGGCGGTCCCTTTCCTGCGCGCCCGGCTGAGGGCCGAGGCGGAGCTCCTCGACCGGCTCTCGCGTCGCAGCTGGCCGGTCGAGCCGTTCCCCACGCGGCTCCGCCAACTCCACGAGCTCTTCGAGGAGGGGAAGTTCCCCGAGACCGCCGAGGGCTTCAGCCGGATGCACCGCGACCTTCGCGGCCAGATGACGCCCTTCATCACCCAGCGGCTGGAGGAGATGCGTCAGGCCCTGGAGAAGCTCCCGGGGGGATCCGACCGGGACGAGATCCACCGCCGGCTCGCCGAGAGCGACCTGGGCCTGAAGATCAAGGAGGACCTGGAGCTCTCCCTGGGGGAGCTCGAGTCCGCCGAGAAGGGGCTCTCCGAGGCGTTCGCCCGGGCGAGCGACCAGATCGTCGAGGAGCTCGACCGGGAGCGAGCCTCCCTCCAGGAGCTCGGGGTCGAGACCGACGAGATCAAGCGGGAGATCCAGCTCATCCGGCAGATCTTCACCCTGGGGGACTTCCTCAAGGGCTCGCAGTCCAGCCAGGAGGTCCGCACCCGGATCCTCCAGCAGCAGCTGGTCCGCGCCGAGGAGACCATCTCCCGGGCCAAGCTCGCGGTGGTCGAGCTCGGCAAGATGGGGCTCGAGCCCGAGGGGCTCCGGGGCGCCCTCACGCTGGCCGGGGAGAAGGTGCGCGCCG
>JAKATE010000112.1 GCA_021828085.1 Thermoplasmata archaeon
TGTTCGAGACCTACGTGGTCACGGCGGTCTCCACCATGCTGCTCGCCTACCTGCTCACGGACATCTCCAGCGCCTTCCCCAACGCGGTCATCTTCCCGCTGGTGGTGGGCGCCTGGGCCATCGTCGCGACGCTGGTCGGGTTCCCCTTCGTGCGCGTCTCGGAAGGGGGCTCCATCATGGGGGCGCTCTACAAGGGCATGATCGTGACGACGATCGTGGGCCTGATCGGCCTGGGCCTGCTCTCCTACCTTCTGATGAACGCCTCCTGGGTCCCGGTCTTCATCGCGTCGGCCATGGGGCTCGCCGTGATGATCACCATCGTCTTTTCCACGGACTACTACACCGGCACGGGCCGGCGGCCCGTCACGGGGATCGCCGTGGCGGCGAAGAGCGGACCCGGCCCGGTGGTCATCGAAGGGATGGCCGTGGGTCTCGAGGCCGTGGTCGTCCCCGCCATCGCCATCGTCGCCGGCATCCTGGCGAGCTACGGGACGATGAGCTACCTCGCCCCTTCCAGCGTCGATCCGACGCACTTCGGGCTCTACGGGATCGGGCTCGCCGCGGCGAGCATGCTCTCGGTCACCGGGATGATCATCTCCATCGACGCCTTCGGACCGATCACCGACAACGCCGGCGGGATCGCGGAGATGGCCGAGCTCCCGGCGGAGGCCCGGGCCATCACCGATCCCCTGGACGCGGTGGGGAACACCACCAAGGCGGTGACCAAGGGGTACGCAGTTGGCTCTGCCGCGCTGGCGAGCCTGGTGCTCTTCGCGGCGTACTTCCAGGCGGCCTCCTCCTACACCAACATCACCGCGGGCGACCTCGCCATCAACAACCCGCTCGTCGTGGTGGGGCTCCTCGTGGGCGCCACCCTTCCGTTCTTCTTCACCGCCTTCCTCATGCGGGCGGTGGGGACGGCCGCCCAGGCCGTGGTCCAGGAGGTCCGTCGCCAGTTCCGGACCATCCAGGGGATCCTCGAGGGGACCGCGAAGCCCGAGTACGGACCGGCCGTGGACATCGTCACGCGCAAGGCCATCCAGGAGCTCGCCGTCCCCGCGGTCATCGGCGTGGTGACGCCGCTCCTGGTGGGCTTTCTGCTCGGTCCGGTGGCGCTCGGCGGGCTCCTCATCGGGGTCATCCTCTCGGGCCTCCCCCTGGCGATCTTCATGACCGTGGGGGGCGGGGCCTGGGACAATGCGAAGAAGTTCATCGAGACCGGCCAGTTCGGGGGGAAGGGCTCCGACGCCCACAAGGCCGCCGTGGTCGGGGACACCGTCGGCGACGCCACCAAGGACACCGCCGGCCCGGCGATCAACCCGCTCATCAAGGTGGTGAACACGGTCTCGATCCTCTTCGTGGCCCTCATCGTGGCGCACAACCTCCTGCACTTCCTGCCGTAGGGGCGCAAGGGGGGCGGGGGTCCGTCACGGGCCCTTTAAGTGCGTAACGGCGCCTCTCCGGTCAGGGCCATGGAGCTCACCAAGGAGGAGGACCGCCTTCTGGCGGGGGAGAAGGGTCCCCGGGTCCAGGAGTGCATGCGGATCCTCACCGCGCTGGGGGACCTCTACGGGGCGAAGCGCCTGGTCCCCGTCTGGTCGGTCCAGCTCTCCGGCATCTCGTTCAAGACCATGGGTCTCCCCGGGACCGAGTTCCTGGAGGAGATGGCCGCCGAGACGAAGTTCGCGGTCCCCACCACGATCAATCCGGCCGGCTACGACGTTGGAGGACCGGGGCTGGTCCACCCCTCCCCGGAGTTCAAGGAGAAGCAGGACCGGATCGTCTCGGCGCTGATGAAGCTCGGCGCCATCCCGACCTTCTCCTGCACCCCGTACACCACCGACTTCGCCCCCCCGCGCGGGGCGCACCTCGCCTGGGCGGAGAGCTCCGCGGTCATCTACGCCAACAGCGTGATCGGCGCCTACTCGAACCGGGAGGGGGCCCCGAGCGCTCTGGCGGCGGCGGTCATCGGCAAGACCCCGGACTACGGGCTCCACCGACCGGAGGGCCGCCGTCCCGAGGTGATCGTCGATGTGGACACCTCCAAGGGACCGATGCTCTACACGGTCCTGGGAGCGTATCTGGGAAAGATGCTCGGCCAGAGGATCCCGTACTTCCGCGGCATCCGGCCGGACCTGGACGGCCTCAAGGAGATCGGCAGCACGCTGAGCGCGTGGGGGGCCGTGCCCATGTTCCATGTGGAGGGGGTCACGCCGGGCTCCGAGCATTACGAGGTCCGGGGGCTCGAGCGCCTCCAGGTCGACGCCCCCGCCGTGGGGGAGTTCCAGCGCTGCCTCGGGTGCAACGAGACCCCGCAGCTCGTCGCCATCGGTTGCCCGCACTGCACCAAGGGGGAGCTCATCCAGATCGCCCAGACGGTCAAGAAGAAGGGCCGCAAGCTCAAGCCCGGGACGGAGCTGTGGGTCTGCTCGAACCGTCAGGTCATCCAGGAGACCGCCCCGGCGGTGGAGATCCTCCGGCAGGCCGGGGCGAAGGTGATCCAGGACACCTGCATGGTGGTGGCGCCGCTCGGGGAGAAGTTCTCCACGGTGGCGATCAATTCCGCCAAGGCGGCCTTCTACATGAACCGGAAGAGCTTCTCCGGCCAGAAGGTCGTCTTCGACTCGACCGAGAACCTGGTCGACCGCTACCTCTGATCCCCCGGCCCTCGCCCGACTACCGGGACCGGTTGGACCGCCGCTCCCCCAGCCTTCGGTCGTTGCAGCGTGCCATCAGCTCGCCCATCAGTCATCATCGATCAGCCGGTTCTAGGCTTCATCATCTGGCGGGGCCGGGCAGTAGGGCGCGCTATTCAACCTTCGCCGAGGGGGCGCGAGGGACCGGTGCCGTTGGGCGCAAGGCGCGCCCGGCCTCCTCCCGGAGCTCAGGAAGGTCCATCCCCCTCCGGTGGGCCAGCAGAAGGGCTCCCGCGGCCGGAGTGACATCGAGACGGGAGGAGAGCTCGCGCAGCTCCCGCTCCAGCAGGGCCGGGTCCTCGCCCGTCGAGCTCGCGACGCGGAGGAGCACCCGCCGCTCCAGAGGGGGAGACAGGTCCGGCAGCGTGAAGGGTTCCGGAGGGTGATAGGAGAAGGGAGGCTCGATCCCCCGCACCTCCTCGGCAGCGACGACACCATCGGCGGAGCGGACCCACAGCCCCGAATCCAGCAAGGCCCGGACGACCCGGCGGGCCTCGGTGGGCTTGAACCAGCGGAGCTTGAAGACCAAGGACTCTTCGAGCTCGGCCTCGCTCTGGGGACGGCGACCGGCCCGCTCCCAGAGTCGCGAGGCGATGGCCCTCAGGTCTTCCATTGCTCGAAAAGATCGCGGGGTTCGAAGATGCCGCCCCGCGCTCCCGCCTCGGTCAGTCGGGGTCCCTCCTCCGGCGCGAAGCCTCCGTTGACATAGACCGGACCCGTGGGAGCGAGCTCCCGGACGAGCCCCCAGTCGACCCCCGTCTCCGGGGCGCTCAGCATCACCCCCGGGACCCTCAGCGCGAAAGCCTGCCGGGTCCGGATGCGGGGATCGAGCGGGTCCGGTGCTCCCAGGGCACGTGGCCCAGGGGAGGGGACCTCGACCACGAAGCGGTCGGTGATCTGCAGGATCGAAGGGATCTCTCTCCAGGCGCGGTCCGTGGCCGCGGGGACCACCGCCATGGTCCCCCCGGCCACGAGCACGTCCATCACCTGGTCCACGGAACGCGGGCCGGCCTCGACCCACATCTCGTGGCCGTGGGGGATCTCCTGGAGGAGATCGAACTGGGGGCGACCGTGGAGCACCCCGTCCAGGTCGACGACATAGATGCCGGGATACTGGCGGAAGAGGGAATCGGCCACGTCGAAGACGTCGACGGGCTCTCCCGATCCGTCCACCGCCGGGACCGGAGGGGACTCGGGGTCGCTCGGGACCACGATGAGGCCCCGCGCGAGGTGGATCCGGGGGAGCAGCGTGGGGGTCTCGGGCGCCACAGAACGGGCGGCCGCGCCCCGGTCGGGGAGGGTGTTCGACGAGGCGCCCACGGCGGCGGGAGTAAGGCCCCGGTCAAGATGAAGTTGCGCCCCGCCGGCCCCGAGAGCTACATATGCGGGGGGAGTCTCGGACCCCCATGAGCGCAAAGGACGTAGCGGCGCCCTCGCCCCGGACCGCCGAGGCCACGCTGGGAGGGGGTTGCTTCTGGTGCGTCGAGGCGGTCTTCCAGCAGCTCCGGGGGGTCCAGGAGGTGGTCCCGGGATATTCCGGGGGGAACGTGCCGGACCCGAGCTACGAGCAGGTCTGCACCGGACGGACCGGGCACGCGGAGGTGGTCAACGTCCGCTTCGACCCCGCGAAGATCAGCTACGCCGACCTCCTTCGGATCTTCTTCGCCGTCCACGACCCCACCACCCTGAACCGCCAGGGGCCCGACACGGGGACGCAGTACCGTTCGGTCATCTTCGTCCGTGACGAGGAGCAGCGACGGACGGCCGAGGAGATCATCCGCGAGCTCGAAGGGGCCGGGATCTTCCGCGGTCGGATCGTGACCCAGGTGGAGCCCTTCCGGGCCTTCTACCCCGCGGAGGACTACCACCGCAACTACTTCCGGGACCACCCGGAGAAGGCGTACTGCCAGATGGTCATCGAGCCGAAGGTGGCCAAGTTCCGCAAGCAGTTCGAGGACCGGCTCTCCCCTCTCCCGGCGTAGCGCACGCTCGCGGCCGGGAGCGGAAGGGGTAAGTCCTCTCTCCGGCCTCGCCCGGGCGCCAGGAGGGGGTGGGCAGCTGACGGTATCCAGTCCCCGCAAGGGGGCGGAAGCTGAGGAAAGTCCCCGCTCCGGGAATCAGGGGGGCGGGCCCAAGCCCGCCGGGCGAGAGCCCGAGCGACGGAGCAGAAACGACACAGTCCTGGGGGCACGAGGAATCGGAATGGCCGAGGAGGTTCCCCGGGAAGATGTTGAAACGGCCGACTCCTCCGGAGCAAGCCCAAGAGGGCGGGAAGAGGTTGATTCCCCGACCGCCGAGAAGGGCGCGCAGTCGAATGCTGCCAGAACAGAACGGGGCTTACGGCCTCCACCTGGCCGCTCCACCGGAAACCCGGTGGGGCGTTCCGCCCCGTTCCCCGCCCGACCCCGACCACCCCTACGCGGGTACCGCCTACCGCCAGGGCTCAGGGTCCGTCCCGGGGACGAGCACTGGGAGTTCCCGCTCCGGGCCGGGCGGTTGACCCCCTCTCAGCGCTCCTGGATCGAGCGGAGCGGAGTGGGGATCCGCGCGGTAGGGAAGCGCCCGGGCCGGGGCTATCCCTGGTGGGAGCAGCTCCTGCCGTTCGGGTGACCCCAGGCACACGGGAAACCCCGTCGAACGACTCCCCCAGGCACCTCCGGGCATCACGGCGCAGGGAACGGTGCGTCTCGCCTTCCCCGGCCCAGGGCCCCGAGGCTCGTCGGCCGGGCCTAGGTCCGTCCGGTTCAGCTGGGTGGGCTCGGGAGCTCCAGCGGAACGTTGAGCAGCACCGCGCCGGAGGAGCCGGTGTAGAGGAGCTCCAGCGTGCAGGCGCCGACCTCCGCCACGCACCAAGGAGGAGCCCCCGCGTAGGCCGGTGACCCCGCGACGGGGGCGTGGAGGTAGACCACGATCTCGTCGCCCGGGGTGAGCTGTCCCTCGCCCGCGTGAAGGGGCTGGTAGTAGAGCAGCTGGTCGAAGACAGGGACGGGAGGGGAAGGATCGAAGCTGCCGCAGGTGGCCAACTGGGGGCTGGAGGGGGAGGGGAGCGGGAAGGAGGGCGTGAGGGTCATGGCGGAGAGGCCTCCGTAGAGGTAGGCGGAGTTGTTGCAGTGGAAGATGAGATCGATGAGCGAGAGGCTGGGGGCCGGGGCCTCCAGCTGGGAGATCGTGTAGATCACCGCCGGCAGGGTGGGGCAGGCCCCCGTGGAGGGGGGGCACAGGCCCGCGTCGCCGTAGTAGGGTTGGTGAGGGGAGTACGCGACGCTCACCCCGATGTACGGCGCCGGAGGGCTCACGGGGACCACAACGGCCAGGTACAGGATGGTGATCAGGGCGAGCGAGAGCGAGACGAGCAGGATGGTCCCGATGATCGGGCTCACCCCTCGGGCCCGGCCACCGGGGCGGCGGAGAGGCCGCCTCCCCGAACCCTTCGATCGTTGCACGGTGACTGAATGGAGCGCGCCCCTCCCTTGTGAATGTTCCGCCGGAACGGATGCCCCCGGAGGGGGTATGGGAAGGACCCCGGTCGGCCCGGCGGAGAACTTTTAAGTTGCCCACCCCGCTGGCCCCTCCTCCCCATGAGGACGAAGAAGGCCGAGCGCGTGCGAAATTTCGAGATCATCGAAGTGGAGCCGCACCCGGCCCTCTACGTGGCCTACGACGGCCTCG
>JAKATE010000113.1 GCA_021828085.1 Thermoplasmata archaeon
CCCGGGGGTCGTTGGGCGGCGGGGCGGCCGGGGGGACTCATCTCCTCGTTCATGGGAGAGAGCGTAGCCCCCGGGGGGTTAATGGCCCTAGCGGCCTCCCCTCGCGGGGCCCCGGCGGCACAACCGTTATACTGATGATGCCCTCGGGCCCGTCGGCGGAGGGGCCGGAGCGCAGGGGTGGCCCAGCTTGGTCAAAGGCGCCAGGTTGAGGTCCTGGTCTCGTAGGAGTTCGTGAGTTCAAATCTCACCCCCTGCATATCCTAGGACACCCCCCATGCCCAGCGAACCCCCTGCCCACTGCTCGGTCTGCGGCCACGCGCTGACCTCCCGGACCCGCAGCTGCCCGAACTGCGGGAGCCCGGTCGGCGTGGGCACGCCGGTCCGGAACGAGAAGGGCGGCCGGGCCCCCCCCGCGCACCTGCCCCCCGAGGTCCGCCAGCGCGTCGACCGCCTCGGGCGCTGGCATGAGGCGGCGCGGGCGCTCAACGTCCACGTTCCCGAGCTGCCGGCCTGGGTGGAGGGGCTGGCGGGTGGGGAGCAGCAGGAGGAGCGATGGGACGAGATGCTCCGGGGGCTCGAGCGCTCGGCGCACCACGAGATCGCCCAGGCGCTGGAGGGCTGGGGGCGGGACGCCCTCTCCCGGCTCGCCCGGCTCGAGGCCTACGGCCTCCCCAGCCCCACCGAGCGCAAGACGCTCGAGGCGATCCAGCGGGCCCTGCGCACCGGGGACGTGGAGCGGGCGCTCTCGCTCTACCCGAAGGTGGACCAGGTCCTCGGTTTCAAGGAGCGCAACCTCAACGACGCCCGGGAGGCGCTGGAGGGCCTCCAGCTCCTGGCCGCCGACGTGGAGGCGCTCGGGCTCCCTGTCCTCTGGCCGGACGGGGGCCTCCTGGCCCGGTTGGAGCGCAACCTGAAGGCCGGCCGCGCCCCCGAGACGCTCAAGCAGGCCTCGGACCTCCGACGCGAGGCCCAGGCCCGCCTGTTGAAAGTGCTCCCCGCGCGCATCCAGCAGGCCGCCGAGGAGACGGCCCGGGAGAAGGGCGCCGGACGCGACGTCAAGATGGAGGCCTCGCTCCTCGCGCGGGCCGCCCGGGCGGCGCACCGGGGACAGGCGGAGCAGGCGCTGCGGGACCTGGTCCGGTTCCAGAGCCAGCGCTCCCTCGACCCTTTCCGCATCGCCGAGGCCCGTACCCGGGAGAACCCCTCCTCCTGAGCGCCCGCCGGGCGCGGCCCTCTCGGGGCGGGGTCAGAGGACCCGTTCGTAGAGGTGCACGTCCTCGTGGAGGAAGTGCTTGTGGAGCGTGCCGCTCTCAGTGAACCCGAGCTTGCGGAAGAGGGCGATGGCCCCGTCGAAGCGGTTCTGCGCCTCCACCCAGAGCGAGGCCGCCCCCGCCCTCCGCGCCCACTCCATGCAGGCCCCCACGAGGGAGCTCGCGATGCCGGCGCGCCGCGCCTCGGGGTCCACGGCCAGGTGGACCAGTTGCACGGCCCCCTGGAGGAGCGAGCAGCCGACCACGCCCACCACGCGCTTGTCCTTGCGGGCGGCAAAGTAGGTGACCCCCTCCATCCAGCTGGTGAACTCGAGGGTGGAGGGCTCCCAGGTCTTGATGAGCTCCTCGGGGAGCTTCCCCTTGTAGTCGTCCCAGACCCGCTTGTAGAGCGCGCAGATCTCCGGGATGTCGGAGTGCGTCGCCTGGGTGACCACCACGACGCTCACCGGGTGGGGCACCTCGCCGTTCCTCGTCGAAGGTCGCTCTGCCGTTGCGGTGGGGAGATGCTTGCCCTCCGGGGGCTGCGTCCCCTCGTCCGTACGATTGGCCCCCGCCATGGTTCTTGGTTATGCGTTGGAGTGTGAGGGAGACTTAGGGCTGCTGTGGCTCCGGTCCGACCGAACGGTCTGGGGCTAGCACACGCGTAGGATTTATTCTTTGGCCATGGGCCGACCGGCGCCCGTCGCGGGCCGGTCATCCGTTGGTGAGGTTCTGCACGCCGTACCCGACGGCCGCAACCGCGGCCCCGATCCCGGCGATGCCGGCGGCGACGAGGCCGATCTGGGCGAGCTGGGTGTTGGCCACGTCGTTGGTGAGGTCGCTCGGCCCGGCGATGGTGACGATGAGACTGACTACCGCGAAGACCAGGGCGAGCCCGCCGACCACGACCTGGGCGATGGGCTCGGTCAGGGTGTCGCCGAGGACCGCAAGCACGATGGCGATGAGCTCCATGGAGCCCCCCGCGATGAAGTCGAAACTGTCGAACTCGAGGGTGAGGAACTTCAGGAAGGGGAGCATGATCCCGGAGAGGAGGGCCGCCGCCTGGGAGGCGTAGTTCGTAGCGACGCCCAATTCCTCGAAGAGGCTGGCTAGGCCGGAGGTGGCGTTCTGGCCCGAGAGGATGCTCCCGATGGTGCCCGAGACCTCGGACAGGGCCGAGAACACTGCGGACCCTATGGCCACCAGCCCGGAGATGGCCGCCGTGATGGACGCGGTCATGGCGTCCTCGGTGGCCTGCTCGGCCGCCTCGTAGGCCCCCGCGGTCACGATGGCGAGGATGTACGAGACGACGCCGACGATGACGAAGACCGCGGCGATGATCCCGATGAGCGCGTAGATCTGGTTGAAGATGTCGTTCACCGCGGTCGATTTGCTGAGCGCAGGGGTATCGTTCCCCGTGGTGACGTTCATGTCGTGGTCGTACTGTCCTATCGATAACGCCCCCGTATCGTACATCAGCGAGAGGTACGGGTACACGAGCACCTTGTTGATGGCGCGGAAGGCGTTGACGAAGAAGTCCTTCACCGCATTGAGGGCCTTCTTCGCCAGGTTGGCCACGTAGTTGAGCAGCCACTCCAGCGCGCTGATGACCGCCTCCACGGCGCTCACCACGGCGTGGATGACCGCGTTGATGGCCCCGAGGATCGCCTGCCCGATCTCCTCGGCCAGCTGGACGAAGAAGTTCACCACCGCGAGGACGATGCCGACGAAGAACCCGACGGCCTCGTTGATGATGTTGAGGATCGCTTGTCCCGCGTCAGGGATCGCTCCGCCGGTCTGCGGGCTGTTGTAACCGGCGAGCGTCTCGTAGGGGTCGAGGCTGCCCGGCAGACCGGAGAGCTCGAAGGCCAGGGCATCGAGCTGGGTGTAGCTCCCGTCGGTCCGTCCCCCGGTCCGGTTCTGGGGGAGGAGGTCCTGGAGGAGCGTGAGGGCACAGGACCCGCTGACGGTCCCGTTGAAGCCCCCGGCGATGAGGGCCTCGCTGCTCGTGCCATTGCGGACGCTCACCTGGAGGTTGGAGTTGTTCGCGCAGGAGGGGAAGTTGGCCCGGGAGACGAGCGAATCATTCAGGGGGGAGTGGAGGAAGGAGGCCCGGCTCTCGATGATCGTGTTGAGGCCGTTGACGAAGGGCCCGGAGGCCCCGCTGAGGATGTTGAGGTTGAAGACGTAGAACTGGTCCTCGCCGTGGTAACGTAGCCCGTAGCCCGGGACCTGCGTGGTCTCGTTCTGCTGGGCGACCAGCACGGCGTTCGCCCGCGGGAGGGCCTCGATCTGGAGCCCGAAGGTCCAGTCGCCGCCGTTGATGCTCACCGAGGAGTTGGGGTTCCAGACGGTCTGCAGCACCCCGCTGCCGATGCTGAAGCTGTTGTTCCACCAGAGCTCGAAGGAGGTGTCGGAGGAACCCCCGCTGAGCCGGTCCCCGTACCAGAGCTGGGGGTTGATCTCGTTCTGGTAGGAGGAATGGAAGTGGCTGCTGTAGACCGGGTAGCTGTTGAACTGGTTGATCGGGATGGTGTAGTAATCGTTGAAGTTGAAGGTGGTGTCCTTCTGCCACGGGGTCGTGCACCCCACCGGCTGGGACGAGCCGGTCCCCGACGCCACCGGGGTGAAGACGCTGGGGCTCCCGGGGGCGCTCGGGATGGCGATCTGGACGTTGGCCGCGTTGGAGTCCGAGAGCGCCTTGCTGCATCCGTAATCCACCACCTGGTCGATGGAGAACGCCCCCACGATGTACTGGATCGGGTCGGCCGCCTGGCTGTCCGCCACCCCGCTGCCCGAGGTGGAGTATGCGGTGGGGTTGAGCGGGCCGTAGTAGGTGGAGATGGGGTCGTTCGTGTAGACCTGCATCTGGGAGCCGGCGACGTTTCCGTTGGGCTCCTCGTACAGATTGGCCGTCTCCTGGTAGGCCGCCTTCCCCAACGCCTTCATCCCGTTGGTGAGGGCGCTATCCCCCGCCGCGTGGGCGTTCCAGGGGGCGATGCCGAAGTCGCTGTCCCCGTAGTAGGTGGCCTGCGGCTCCCCCGTGCTCTGGTTGAAGCTCGGGTAGTACGGGATGCCCTGGATGGCGCTGAGCTTGTAGTAGGTCTCCGTGTACGGGTAGTAGTCCACCGTCGAGTAGGTGAACGTGTCGGGGTTGAACTCCGTGAAATTGCTGTTCGTGGGCTCGCTGTAGTTGAACAGCGGGGTGGTCACCGTGGGCCCGACGATCATGCCGGAGGCGGTGGGGTCCGCGAGCCCGGGATTGGTCCAGTAACGGAAGACGACCTCGGCCATCTGGAGCGTCCCGTTCCCCATCACGGCCACCTCCCAAGGCGCCCCCGAGGTCAGTTGTGAGACCGTGAGGCCGTAGGGGGAGGAGGCCCCTCCGACCGGGGTGTTGTTGAGCAGGTAGTAGGTCATCACGGGGGAGGTCGGCTTGGGGAGGGTGAGGGGCTGCAGGAGGCCCGGGACGTGGAGCTGCACGAGGACGCCCGAGAGGTTCGAGCTGAGGATCTCCACCACGAGCTCGCTCTGGTTGAACGCGGCGGGGTTCCCTCCGTAGATGGGCGCCGAGGGGCTGTCGATCGGCTGGACCGTGGGAAGCGAGGCGACGTTGCTCGTCTGGAAGACGTTCCCCCAGAGGAACTGCCCGTTCCGCAGGGCGAGCCCCGCCTGGTTGGGGTCCATGGGGTTCGTCACGTAACCGGTGACGGTACCGAAGACCTGCTGGAAGTCGGTGAGCCCGGCCCCCGTCGTATCGGCGTTGGTGAGGTTCCCTCCGAGCACGAAGTACTTGAGGTAGTTGGTGAGCCCCGAGTTCGAGACGTCCGGGTTGTACGGGTTGATGTGCAGGACCGCCTGGGCGTACAGGTTCGGGATCCCGTCGCCGTCGCTGTCCGGCACCAGGATCAAGGTCGCCTGGGCGCTCCCGGTGGCCCCGTACGGGCTGGTCACCGAGACCGAGAGGACCGGGTTCCCTTCCACCGTGTAGACGTGGCCTACCGTGTCGGTAAGGCCCGAGGTCGATGCGACCGATGGCGTCTGGTCCCCGAAACCCCATTGATAGTGGAAGCCGGAGGAGCCGAAGGCCTCATCGGCGAGCGAACCCAGGACCGTGGCGGTGAAGGGGGCGGTATGGTTCTCGCCGTAGACCGTGGCCCCGGCGTACGGCAGGCTCACCACGAGCGGCAGGTCCTTCACCGTGAAGTAGGCGGTGTTCGAGGTCCCGGAGTTCCCGTCGGGGTCCGTGACCGTGACCTGGACCGGGTAGACCCCCGGGGTCAGGTAGGTGTGCCCGCTATCAAGACCCGAGGAGGTGGTCCCGTCCCCCCAGCTCCAGACCGCCTTGAGCAGGGGCAGGTCGCCGGGAGAGGCCGTCACCACGGTGGGTGAGATGGCGCTGAAGGTGTCCACGTAGACCGTCCGGTTGCTGATGGAGACGGTGGGGACCTCATCGGTGATGGTGACGTACTGGGTGATCGAGGAGCTCGCCCCCTCCTCATCGGTCACCGTGAGGGTCACCGGGAACGTCCCCTCCCGCGTATAGGTGTAGTTCACGACGCTGCCGTTGCCGTAGTTAGGGCCGTCGCCGAAGCTCCAGGCGTAGGAGAGCTGGGTGTCCCCGGGGACATCGTAGCTCGCCGAAGCGTTGAAGGTGATCGGGACGAACTCCTCCGTGGCATAGGTCGAGGCGGAGAAGGAGGGGAAGGGGGGCGGGTTCGCCACCGGGACCCAGGTCCAGTTGTAGGTGGTGAGCCCGTCGATGCCGCGCGCGGCGACGATGGCCGCGTAGCGTGTCGCGCCGTACTGGTATTCGTGGAAGAGCGCCTGCCCGGATCCGAATTCCCCGTCCCCGAACCACCACCGGACGTCGGCGAAGGGGGCCGCGAGGTCGTTGTAGGTCAGGTTCCCCTCGAAGAGCGCGGGGGAGAGCTCGGTGACGTTGGTGAGGGGGGCGATGGAGACCAGGGGGGCGAGCCCGTTGACCCCCAGGGAGCCGGCCGTGGAGATGGAGAGGACGCTCTGGTTGGAAAGGCCGAAGGCGTCCGAGACGGTGGCCACGAGGAGGGTGCCGGAGGTGAAGACGGACGGGTTCCACGCGTAGCTCG
>JAKATE010000114.1 GCA_021828085.1 Thermoplasmata archaeon
AACGACTCCGCCGGTCGCCAGTCCACCACCTGGACCTTCCGGAACGGGACCTGGAGCTCGCTCAACCTGACCTACGCCCCCACCCCGCGGCAGGACGTGGATCTCGCATACGTCTCGAGCCTCCGGGCGGTGGTCATGGTCTACGGCCGGCCCACCGATTCGCTCCGCGGAAGCGACCTCAACGAGACGTGGACCTACTCCAGCGGGGCCTGGAAGAACCTGACCGACCCCACGGCGGGAGCGTTCCCCTCGACCTTGCCGGGGATGGAGGGGGCCCTTGCGGACGACCCCGTCGATGGCTTCGCCGTCCTGACGGACCCCGGCTGTCGGGGTGCGGCGACGTACTGCGGAGAGACCTACGGGTTCCCGGCCTGGCCCGTGCAGGTCGTGGTCACCGCCGGGCACGGAGTTCTCGCGGTCAACGTACCTCCCCGTCTGGGCGGCTCCCAGAGCGGGGGAGTGTTCGGGTCCGGAGCGACCGGATGGTTCTTCGAGGGCTGGACCCTCCCGCTCTCCGCCCAACCCGCGCCCGGCTGGGCGCTGGGGCAGATCACGGCCACGGGAGCTGCCTCCTTGGGAGCGGGTGGAGTGACGGTCGGCGGGAGCGCCTCGCTCGAGGTGGCGTTCTCCCCCTACCCCATCGTCCAGTTCCTCGTTCGGCCCGGCAGTTGTGGTCCGATCACTTTCGATGGCACGCTCGAAGCCTCGAACGGGTACGACATGAACCCCTGGGTCCCGGGGGCCTACACCGCCGGGATCGGCGCGTGCCGTGCGCACATCTTTGCCGGCTGGTCCGGTGCGAACGGGGTGAGCGTCTCCCCGATCGCGAGCAGTCCAACGACGGTCACGGTCTCGGCCAACGGGACCCTGCTGGCCATCTTCGAGGACTTCCCCCTGGTCACGATCGTGATCGTGCCCGCGTCCTGCGGACCGGTCACCTTCAACGGGACTCCCATCGATACGCAGCCTCCCTACAGCCCGTCCCCGAGCGTGGCGGTTCCCGTCGGCACCTACCCCGCGACGGTGTCGCTCTGCGCCGGGCGCAGTTTCCTGGGCTGGTCGGTCTCCGGTGGGTTGGTGCTGGAGTCGGTGAGCGGGCTGAACGCCACGGTCTCGGTCTCGGGGAACGGGACGCTCTCCGCCAGCTTCTCCGCTCTTCCCCCTCCACCCATCACGGGCCCGCCGACGTGGCCGTTCATCCTCCTGCTTGTCGTGGGCGTGGTCACCCTCCTTCTCTTGGCCGCAGCGACCGTCCTCCTTCGACGTCGACGAAGGCAGATGGTGAAGGGCCCTCCGCCGAGACCTGAGGACCCGCCCTTCGAGGGACCTGCCGAGGTCCCTCCTCCATCCCCCGAGGTCCAGCTCTGGTGAGGTGAGGGGGCGCTCTGTCGAGGAGCCCCTGGTTGAGAGAGGGAGAGCGTGGAGAAGGGGTCCGCGACCGAGCTCAGGCTGGGGGCAGGATGTCGACGACCGTGATCTCGAAGATCAAGGTGTTGCCGGTGACCTCGGTGTTGAAGTCGAGGGTGTAGGTGCCCGCCGTGGGGTTCACGTTCGTGAGGTAGAACTGACCGCCACCCTGCTGCCAGTCCACGCCCTGGACCTGTCCCACGTCGAGCGGGACGAGGTCGTTGACGAAGGTGATCAAGCCCGTCGGGCTCACCGTGTTGCTGACCCCGGTCACGACGTCCGTCCATCCCAGGGGGCTGATGTGCTCCCCCACGTTCGGAGTGTACTCGAGAACCACGGCGGTGGAGTTCACGGAAAGGATCGTGTCGTTCCAGCCCCAGTGCGGGTCGAGGAACGTCTCGAGGGGCTGCGCGGGGATCCCCGAGTAGGTGGAGGCGAACTGCGCTGGGGTGTAGGTGTAGAGCATCGGGACGGTCTGCTTCATCGGGAAGGTCATGATCTTCGCGGGATCGGCGAAGCCGTATCCCTGGCCGGGGGGGATGACCGTGGTGATCGTCTGGTTCCCGGGGAGGCCCACCATCGCGGTCCAGAACCCGGTGATGAGGCTGGTGTAGGAGCCGAACGTCTGCGGGCCCACGTGGGCCTTGAGCGGAGTGTACCCGCTCGCGCCTCGGAAGCCGAAGCTCATCGCCTTCGGCCAGCTGGCGTTGTCGCGTGCGACGGAGAGCAGCGACGTGTCGAAGACCTTCCCCTTGTCGATGCCGCTGCCGAAGATCCCGACATAGTTCACCGTGACGTTGTCCCCCTCCGACACGATCAGGACGCTGGGCGCCGGCTTGGGCTTGAGCACCGTCTGGGTGATCGCGTAGTATCCGCCTCCGGCGGAGGCTACGAGGATGACGGCGAGTACGATGAACCCCAACCAGGGGAATTTCTCAGGTCTTTCGGCCATGTACGCAGTGTGTAGTGCCCTGGGTCAGAACGTCGCAGGTCTCTTCACCAGATCGGCGAGACAGGTGCTCATCATCCCCGAGGCCGCGCAAACAGAAGGGGGTATAAATACTACGAATCGAGGCGCCGAGGCCGGAGGGCCTCATCCGTGAGGCAGGGGAGGCCGTCTTCCACCTTCCCCGCCCGTCCCACCCAGGATCCGCGAGGCCTCGGCTTCCGCGCTCTCCGCGGCCTGTACGCCCCCGTGCCGCCGCTCCCAGCGTGCGATCGAACGGAGCGCACCGGCCTGTCCCTCGGGACCGGAGAAACGTCGCGCGGACTCGAGCGAACGCTCCAGAGCTTCTCGGGCCCCTGGGCGGCCCGCGAGCTCCAGGAGCTCTCCCTCCACCCGGAAGAGACAGGGGCGAACGTGGGGCTGGAGCTTCTCCGACGCCTTCCGTACGGTCTCAAGCTCCCGGAGCCCGACCTCGGGGGCACCGGCGCATCCCACGGCCCACGCGTGGAGGAGCTGGGATTCGAGGAGCTCCTCATCGAAGTCCCCGTCGCGCGCGCCTTTCTGGGCGTCCTCGAGGGCAAGGAGCGCGTCGGCCCAGCGGCCCTCGAAAGCATCCAGCCACGCCCACTTCAGGGCGCATCCCTGGACCACTCGAGGGTAGCCAAAGCGGCCGCCCACCAGCTCGGCCTCCGCGAGCGCCGCTCGGGCCTCCTCCAGCTTCCCCTGGTGGACCAGGACCTCGGCGAGGTTGTTCTTCGCGATGCCGTACCCCTCCATTGCGCCCAGCTCGAGAAGACGGGTGCTGGCCTCCTCGTAGGCCCGCGACGCGGCCCGCAGGTTCCCCTCCATCAGCGAGAGGGTCCCTTCGAAGACGAGGCTCGTGGCCAACAGCGCAGGAGCCTCGGTGCGCAGGGTCAAGGCCCTCAGCTCCTCCAGGAACTCCCGAGCGGCCGGCAGGCGGCCGAGCATCAGCTGGGCCCACCCGACCTCGTACAGCGTGCGGCCCTTCTCCCAGGCGGAACTGAGGTCCCCCCACAACGCGAGCGACTCGATCCCCGCCGCGATGGACTCCGGCCACCGCAGCCTCGCCCCGAGCACCTCGCATCGAACGAAGGCCAGCTGGGCCGGTCGCACCCCTCGACGGTCGCTCGGGACGGTCTCGAGCTCGCGGGAGAGCACGTCGAGCTTGCGCTCCGCCTGGGTCAGGTCGAAGGAGACCAGCACGTGGACCTGCCGCCAGCCCACCTCCCAATGCATCTCTTCGGACGGGTAGGCCCTCTCGAGCTCCTCGAGCACCGCCAGAGTCTCACGACGCAGACGGCGCACGAGCAGCCCGTCCACGAGCCCGAGGGCCTCTCGGGGGAGTTCTCCGCGTCGGTCCCCCACGAGGGCGAGCAGGTCGAAGTACCACCGGAAGTACGTTTCGGCGGCCGCCGTCGCTTCGCTGCGGAGCGCGCGATCGATGGCCTCCCGGACGTGCGCAAGACCCTCGAGGGGCTCCTGTGCGTCGTGGAAGAGGCGGGCGATGGTCTCCACCTCCTCGGGGCGGTTCGCGCTCCACCACCCCGCCAGCTTCCGCGAAGTGGTCCGCAGGTCCGAATTCGAGGCATCCCGTAGGACCACTTCCCAGACCAGGTCGTGCGAGAACTCCCAGGCCTCCTCGCTAGCGTCGCCTGCCCCCGCGGCCCCCACGACCCCCGTCGCGTCCGCGTCCCCGCAGGGGCGAACGAGACCCAGGCGTTCCAGGTCTCGGCAGGTCGCGCGGACGTCCCGCAGGGTCCTGGAGAGGACCCCGACCAGCGGGGGCAGGTCGAAGGGTCCGCCGATCAGGGCCGCGGTCTGGAGCAGCAGCAGGTCCGCGGGAAGAACATGGTCCAGACGTGAGAGGACGAGGCGACGCAGCGTCGGGGGGAGGGGGAACCTGCCCCATCCGCCCCCGATGGGGCTCCCACCCTCGACGAACGGTACCGGGGAGAGCCGCAGCTTCCCCCCCTCCACCAGGAGCTGATGCTGGTCCTTGAGCAACGTCACGATCTCCCTCAGGAAGAGCGGGTTGCCGCCGGTGCGGGCGACAAGCCCCTCCACGAGCTCGTCGCCTTCCGGGCCGGAGAGTTCCCCTCCCGCCGCATCCTCGATGACCCCACGGCATGCCGGCCCGTCCAGTCCCTCCAGCGGGAGCCTGCGGATCGTCCCCTCGTCGCTCAGGAGCTCCAGGGTCCGTTCCCAGAGAGGTCCTCCTTCCGGACCGTCCTCGACGGTGCGGTCCGCGAGGGTGCCGACCATGATCCCGCGCAGCCCACCGAACGCCCGGGAGAAGAGCTGGAAGGCGATGACCGACTCGGGGTCCGCACGGTGCGCATCGTCGAGGAGGAGGGCGACCGGTCGCTCTGAGGTCGCTCGGATGAGCGCGCGGATGTGCGAGAGGATAGTTAGCGCGGGGGGCGTAGGGCTGCGAGGGCCGTGGGGTCGATCCCCGCCGCCGTCCACGAGATCGTCGAGCGCCTTGGCGAGGGGTGCGAGCGGAGGGGCCGTCCGGTCGGGGAAACCGCACCGCAGCACACGGAAGCCGGCTCCGGCGGCCTCCTTGGCGATCCAGTCGAGGACGAACGACTTGCCCATCCCGGGCGGACCTGTCAGGAGCCAGGTCGATCCGCGTCCCTCCCGGGCGCGGCCGATCGCCTCGGAGAGCTGACGGGAGGCCTCCGGACGGCCGGGGCAGGCCTCCGGACCTCGCGGACCGCCCGCCGCAAGGGCTTCCACGGACGACCGAGACGGGGCAGAGGGGGATAGCTTCGCCGGTGACCCCCGTAAGGGGATCGCCGGCGCTCCCTCTCGGGCCCCCGGTCCACGTCGGAGCGGGTCGGATCTTCCCCCTACGAGGCGGTGGACGACACGACGGTCCGCAAGGCCGTCAGGACCGGAGCTCGAAACCTCTCGGGGTCCGGGGCCGGGTAGCGCCCCCGGATCGCGACCGCCGAGGCCACGAGCCGGCGCGGGAATCCCGGGACGGGGCGCGCGGGGTCGAGGGCCGCGCCCTCGGAGGAGCGCGACGCAAGCTCCACGGAGAGGGCGATGCGCCGAAGCGTCTCGCGGGCGGTCTCCACCACCCAGGCCTGCTCCTCCAGCGGACCGACGGGGGCGATGACCTCCGCGCGAACGGAGACGACCGGGACCCCTTCCCGCCCGACAAAGAGGTGAGGCTTGCCGACCACGACCGCCCGCACCGGCGCCTTCGCCTGCGCGAGGAACGCGGCCGCACGGGGGTGGTAGGAGCCGGCCGTAACGGAGACCCCGCCCGTGGGGTCGCTGAGGCGGCTGCGCCAGAGAGGGATGGGCCCTTCTCCCACGCGCTCGAACTGGCCGAGGGAACCGACCATCAGCAGTCGGCCCACCCGGGCTCCCAACGGGGTCAGGACATGGGTCGTCGCCTTCTCTCCTTCCCCCCGTTCTTGCAGGGAGGCCGAGGTGAGCTCGTGGGCGAAGATCCGCCATGCGACCTCCCGGGGACGAGTCGGCCGACCGTCGCCCGGGCGCCCTCCGTCGGACCGTGTCTCAGGAGCCCCTCCCGCAGGCGCGCTCGGGCCTCCCGCGGAGGGCTGCATCGACGTCATGCGGGGTCCTCCCGCAGCGCGGCCTCAGGGTGGTCGAGCAGCCGCTGGGCCTCGCGTTCCGCCCAGGCGGGGACGGGGAGCGTCCGGTCGACAAAGAACGTCAGCCCCCACTCTCCGGGCACCGAGCGGCCCATCAGGCGCACCCGTCGCCCTACGACCCGCTCGACGAGAAGCTCCTGGACCGCGCCGGCGTCCAGCTTCTCTCGGGCCAACTCGATGGCCTTCCCCAGGTCCATGCCCAGGAGCTCTTCGACCATCGGGCGCGGGACCTGGGCCGTCAAGGTTCCCGTCAGAT
>JAKATE010000115.1 GCA_021828085.1 Thermoplasmata archaeon
AGGCGACCTCCTGGATCCTCGTCGCCGGCCTGCGATCGCACTACCGCCCCGAGGAACTTGAGGGCCGCACCGTCGCGGTGTTGGCCAACCTCGCTCCCCGCAAGCTCCGGGGCGTCACCTCCCAAGGGATGGTTCTCGCCGCCGAGGGCGGAGAGGTGGTGGCGGTCCTTCTGGCCCCCGACGGGACGCCTCCCGGGACACCCGTAGAAGGGTTCGAGGGTGGAGCCACGATCTCGCACGAGGAATTCTCCCGGATGCCTCTCCTGGTGGCGCGTGTCGTGCCCGCCGGAGAAAGGGAGGGCACCCTCCGCCTGAGGGTGTCGGAGGGAGAGCTTCCCCTGCCTTCGGCGAGGCCTCCCGCCGAAGGCGCGGTCATCGTCCGGCCTGGGGGTGGGTCCGGGGCCGCCTGGGAGGTCCTTTTCTGGCGCACCGGGGAGCCGGTCCGACCCGACCGGGACCCCCCGGTCGGGGCCCGGGTACGGTGATGGCGGGAGCGCCGCCTCCGAACGGGCGGGTGCTGCGGCTCGACCTGCATGTCCACACGACCGCCTCGCCGGATTCCACCCTCACCCTGGAACGCGCCTTTCAGGAGGCGCGCTCGCGGGGCCTTGCGGGTTTCGCGCTGACCGACCACAATCGGGTCCCGGGGCCGGAAGAGCTCGGGCGCCTGCGCGCGCTCGGACCCGGTCTCCTCCTGGTTCCCGGGAGTGAGATCTCGACCCGGCAGGGGCACCTGCTCGCCTTCGGTCTACGGCGTGCGATCCCTCGGGGCCTCTCCTTTGAGGAATCGGTGGCCCGGGTGCGGGCCGAAGGCGGTCTTCCGGTCGCCCCCCACCCCTTCCGATGGGCCCACGGATGCGGCCTCCGGGGGCTCGCGACACCGGGGCTCGCGGGCTGGGAGGCGGTGAACGGTCGGACCTTCGAGAAGGCGAACCGGCGCGCGGCCGAGCTCCCCCGCTCTCCGGGCGGGACCCGGACGGGCGGGAGCGACGCTCACTCGCCGGGGGAGGTGGGGCGCGCCTACACGGAGGTCGAGGTGGAGAGCGTCGATGTGGACGGGGTGCTTCGAGCGCTCTCCGAGGGGCGTTGCCGGGGTGGGGGGGAAGGACAGAGCTGGGGGGGTCGGATCCGGATCAGCCTGGCCAACGCCCAGAAGCGTCTCGGTCGCGGGCTCCGACCGGTCTGATCCGAGCGGAGGGTCCGGGCGAAGCCCCTTAATGCTCCCTTCCGTGAGGGAAGGCCGCGCCGAGGTGGCAGAATGGTTAATGCGACGGACTGCAGATCCGTTTCCTGGGGGTTCGATTCCCTCCCTCGGCTCCAGTGAACCTTCCCGGCCCCGAGCAGGGCCTTCTCCGCATTCGATCGAGCGCCTCTCGAAGGAGGCCGGCCGAACCCCCCGCTTGCGACCCTCGGCGGGGGGGCGCGGTAGGGGGGACCGTGGTCAAGACCCCTCATCGGGAAGCCCCGAGGCGAGGGCCGTCCCGGGGGTGACCCAACCCCCGATTTCGACGACCCTCTCGTTCCCGTCGAACTGGGGACGACCCGGCGTCCGCCTCCCCTCGACGAAGGTCGAGCTACCGTGTCGGGTCGGTAAGGGGGGACGGGCAAGGGGGGCCCGCCTTGCGTCGCCGATTGCTTATACCCGGTTCCGTTCACTTCCCGAGGAGAAAGGAATGAGCCCCCATCGCACCTTCGAGGTCCCCGGCGGGAGCCTTGCCTATGAGGTCGGGGGCCGGGGACCCGCCGTCGTTCTCCTCCACGAGGGCATCGCGGACCGGCGGATGTGGGACCGGGAGTTCCCGATCCTGATGCGGGACCACCACGTGGCGAGATACGACTTTCGGGGGTACGGGGGCTCGTCCCCGGCAACCTCGGAGTTCTCCCCCGTCCGTGACCTCGCGACGCTCATCGACCATCTGGGCATGGACCGGCCCCTGATCGTCGGCCCGAGCATGGGGGGGAAGATCGCGCTCGACCTGGCCCTTGCCCAGCCGGAAAAGGTGGGGGGACTCTTGCTGATCGCCCCGGGTTACTCCGGGATGGATTACGATCATGTCCCGGGGGGGAAGGCCACGTTCGAGCGCGATGAGACGCTCAGCAAGGCGGCCGCCGATGCGTGGGCCGCAGGTAACCTGGAGGAGGCCACCGGTCACCTTCAGCAGCTCTGGGCCTCCGCGCTCACGGGGAAGGCGCTCGACCTCTTCCGGACCATGGTCCGGGACAACGCGAAGGAGGTCTTCGAGGAGCGCTCCGGTCAGCACGAGAAGCGGGAGGGGGCCCCCGCGGCTTCCCGTCTGAAGGAGGTCCGGGCGCCGACCCTGATCCTCGTGGGGGACCGGGACAACCCCGCGATGCCCCCTCTGGCGAACTTCCTGGCCCGGGGGATCCCGGGGGCCCGCGTGGAACTCGTTCCCGGGGCCGACCATCTGCTGAACCTTTCGAGGCCGGAGGCGTTCGACGCTGCGCTTCCCAGGATCCTCTCCCAGGTACGCGGGGGCTCCCCGTAGCGACCGTTCCGAGGGGCCCGATGTCGCTGAGTTCGAGACCGCTTGACCCCGAGAGCTGGCCGGCCTTCGCCCGCCTGGTCGAGAAGCATCACGGCATCTTCGGGGGATGCTGGTGCATCGCCTTTCACCTGGGGCCGGGGGAGGGAAAGCGCGGGGCGGCGGCCTACCGCGCGATGAAGGAGGAACGGGTCCGGACGGGTCGGGCACACGCCGCCCTGGTCTTCGATGGCCCGGAGGTGGTGGGGTGGTGCCAGTTCGGGTCTCCCTCGGAGCTCCCCAACATCCGGAGCAAGAAGGCTTACGAGGAGGGCTTGGGCAAGCTCCCCGACTGGCGCATCACCTGCTTCTTCATCGACCGGGAAAGACGCGGCGAGGGCATCGCCACCCGCGCCCTCCAGGAGGCCCTTGGAGACATCGCTCAGTTGGGGGGCGGGAGCGTGGAAGCCTACCCCGAGGACTACACCGGGGAGAGGACCTCCTCCTCGTTCCTGTGCAGCGGAACCCTGGGGATGTTCGAGAAGGCGGGGTTCCGCAAGACGCGCAAGATCGCGATGCGTCGATGGGTCGTCGCCCGGAGGGTCGCACCACGTGCGGGTAGTGAGGCTCGAAGCGGGAAGGCCCCCCTCCTCACGGAGGCGCTCGGGCGCCCCCGGGAGAAGCGCTCTGCTCGAGGAGGTCGGAGTAGGACCCGCTCTCCATCGCCTCGAACGGGACGGAAAGCTCTCCCAGCATAGCCTTGAGCTCGGCGTGGGCGGAGGGAGCCGACTCCGGGTGGTCGAGCGTCTTCTCGAACTCCAGGAAGGAGCCGAGGCCTTCGACCTCGTCCAAGTGCACGCGGGTCCCTCTCCAATCGAACACCTTCCGGACCTTCGCCACGACGACCCGGACTCCCAGGGCGGGAGTCAGCACGCCCTCGAGTCCATGGTCGGGGGGGAGAGCGCTGAGAACGATCCGGCTCTCCTTGGTGTCGGCTTTGTCGGGCCGGTCGTACCAGACCAGCTGGTCCTTTCCGGGCCTCTGAAAGCGGAGCTTGAGTCGACCCCGGACCCCGCCGAAGTAGATGTCCCGTTGGCGTAGGGTCGACTGGAAGGTCGCCCCTGCGGCGCGCAGACGGTCCTCGATCCCCTGAGGGGAATCCACCCGGGCCTTGAGTTCGATGAGCGTCTTGCGGAGCTCTCCGGACCCGGCCTCCCTCGCCTCTTCCCCCTCTCGCATGGGTCCTGTCCGTCCGACGGAGCGGTCGGCTCACGCTGAGGCTACCCTTAAGGTCGAGGTCGAGCCCGCCCGGCGGGGGACCTCCTGGGGGGGGCGAGGGAATTACGAGGGAAGGTCCGAGCGTCGTCCCCACGGTCTCCCGGGGTAAGCGGCCCGGTCCCCGAGTCGCGCGAGCGACGCCCGGGGATCGCTGGCGGGCACCACCGGCGTACCGGGCCCGTCGGAGATTCCGGGTAGCTCGTCGATGCGGGCACAAAGAGCATTAGGGGGGAGGGATTTTCCGTTCGAGAGAGCCTCCCGATGCGGACGGTCCCGGCGGCGGGCACTCCGAGGCTCCTGCCAGGGGCCCTCTCGTTCGAGTCCGTAAGCGTTCGCTATCGAGGTTCCGAGACCGATGCCCTGGTCGACGCTTCCCTCCGCGTCGCGGCCGGTGGAAAGACGGTCATCGTCGGCCCGAACGGCTCCGGGAAGTCCACGCTTCTCCGCGCGGCCCTCGGGCTCACGCCGGTCTCTCGCGGAACCGTTCGCGTGCTGGGGCAGGATGTCCGATCCGTCCGAGGGGCCACCGGGGTCGGCACGAACCTCGATGAGGTCTACCGTCTTCTGACGCTCCCGGTGGACCGCCTCATCACGCTCTGGGCCAAACTCAAGGGCGGCTCGGAAACCGAGGTGCGGGGGTGGATCGACGGCTTTGGATTGAAATCCGCCCTCGACCGCCCCCTCTTCCGTCTCTCCACCGGACAGATGAAGCTCGTCGGCAACCTGCTCGCTCTCGGCTTCTCGTCCGAACTGCTCCTCCTGGACGAGCCCTTCGACAACGTGGACTTCGGCCGCCGCCGCAAGCTCATCGAGCTGCTCTCCCGGTCCGGAGCGGCGGTCGCCATGAACACCCACGAGCTCGATCTGTTGCACTCGTTCCCCGACTGGGACCTCTACTTCATGTTCGAGGGCCAGTTGGTCGGTCGGTTCCACGCGCGCGACATCGACCGGCTCTACGTGAGCCGCGGGGTCCGGCCGGGAGCTCTGTCGACCTTCCGCTCCGCCATCGGGGAGATCTCCGTCACGCTGGACTCCGGCGACTTTCCCATGAAGGGGGCGAGCAACCTCAGCTATCTGCTCGACCGGATCGCATGAGCATCGCGTTGCCGTACACGCGCCGGGCCCTCACCAACCCCTACCTCTGGTTCTGGGGGGTCGTGTTCATGGCGTTCTGGTTCGTGCTCGGCGCCTACGTCTTCTCCGGGGGGCTCGCGGACACCCGGAAGGCCGAGGTCGTCTACACCTCGGCGTGGTTCGCGGTCATCGCCCTGTTCTCGCTCACGACGCTCGCCATGAGCATCGCCACCAGCATCACCTACGGGACCTCCGCGCTCGCCTACGGGTTCCGTTACACCCGTCTCACCCCCTCCGGCTACGCCCTCTCCCTCCTCGCCGCCGCGGGGGTGATGGCCCTGGTGCTGGGCCTCCTGATGGCCCTCATCGTGAGCGGGCTGTTCAGTCTCCACTTCGGTCGGGGGATCTTCCCCGCGAACCTTCCGGGGATGATCGGCGTCTGCGTCCTTGCCGGGACCTTCATGATGGGCCTCGCGACCACCATGGTCATGGTGGTCGTCAATCACCTCGGCCTGCGCAACATGAACTTCGTCGAGTTCCTGCCGCTGATCCTCGCCTACCTCTTCGGCTTCTCCCAACTCTTCCTCTCGCTCCCCTCCTGGTTCCTCTACTTCTCCCCGTGGAACGACATGGAGAGCCTGCTCTATCAGGCGTTCAGCGGGACTCCTGCCACCGTCGTCCTTTCCAATCCAAGCTCCAGCTCCCTGGTTTGGCCCCTCTCCGTGCTGGGCCTCCTCGCGTGGGTGGCGCTCCTGCTGGGCCTCGCCAGCTACATGCTCCGTCGGATCCGGTCGGTCTCCCTCCAGGAAGGTCGCCAGATCTGATCCTCGATCTCTGGAGACCCCCGCGTCTCCCCAACGATGTGAAAAGCCCTCCGCGCGGCATGGCTCCGCAGATGCGGAGGGACATCTTCCCGGGGGGGGGCAAGGAGGGCCTCCTCGACGGCGGGTCGCCCGTGGACGCGGCCACCGAATCCCCCGCCGACATCACGAGCCCCGGGGAGGAGAGCCCCGAGGCGACGACGGATCCCTGGTACTCGAAGGCCGTCCGGTTGGGGTTACCCTTATGAACGCCTCCTAGGTGGTCGGCCGGGCACGGGATACGGGGCCGTGGGGTAGCTTGGCCATCCTTCTAGCTTGGGGTGCTAGAGACTCCGATTCAAATTCGGACGGCCCCATCAACCCCTTCTCTCGAGGAACCCTGGGTGCACGCTTGAACAGGAAGCCCCCGAGGGTGCAGAGGACCACGCGCCGAGGTCGCT
>JAKATE010000116.1 GCA_021828085.1 Thermoplasmata archaeon
GGGCCGGAGGCCTCGGTCGGGGAGGGTACGCGGGAGGGGCGAGATCCGGCGGACATGGTCCCGGTCATCCCCGGGGCCGCGTATAGCCTCCACCGCCCGGGCGGCGACCTGGACGGCCCGGTCGCGTTCTCACGTCGAGCGCTCCCCCCTCGTCGCGGCGGCCCCTTCCGCGGGGGGCAGGAGCTTCCCCGGATTCAGGATCCCGTCGGGATCGAAGCTCCGGCGGAGCTCCCGAAGGAGCTCGACCCCGTCGCGGCCATGCTCCAGGCCGAGATGGGGCGCCTTGACCGACCCGATCCCGTGCTCGGCGCTGATGGTCCCTCCCAGCCGATGGGCGGTGACGAGCAGCTCGGAGCGGAGCGACTGGCCCTCGGGGGAGGCCGGGTCGAGCAGGAACTGCGGGTGAAGGGCGCCATCCCCGAGGTGGCCGTACACGCTGAGTTCGACACCGGACCTTCGAGCCAGCGCGCGGACCTCGGCGAGGAGCTCATCGATGCGGGACCAAGGAACGGCGACGTCCTCGCGGACCCTCCGGGGCCACCAGCGGTCCAGGGCACTTCCACTTCGGCCCCGGAGCGTCCAGAGCTCGTCCGCATTCGGATAGACTGACGGGTCCTCGCGGACCCCCGCGGACCGGACCCGCTCGAGCAGCCGGAGAGCGTCCTGCTCCTCCGTGGCGACGGTGGTCTCCAGTTCGAGCAGGAGCACCGAGGACCCGGGGGGGAGGCCCCGGGCCCCTTCCTGGGCGAGGGCCCCGGCGGCGCGCTCGTCGATGTACTCCACGGCGGCAAGGTTCGGGGCGGGGGAGGTGGTGAGGCGCACGAGCAGACGTCCCAGATCCAGCTCCGAGGGGAGTGCCAGCACCACGCCGATGCGCCGCTCCGGGACGGGGGCCAGTCCCAGGGTAATCTCGGTGAAGAGTCCAAGGGTCCCCTCACTACCGACCAGGAAGCCGAGGAGGTCCGGGCCGGTGGAGCTCCTGCGCGCCCGGTGCCCCAGCCGCAGGATCTCGCCGGAGCCCAGGACGACCTCGAGCCCCCGGACCCACGAGCGCGTCGGTCCGTAACGGAAGGACCTCGGTCCCGAGGCGTTGGTCGCCACGTTCCCCCCGAGCGTGGATTCGTTCCAGGACCCGGGATTGGGGGGGAAGAACAATCCCTCCCGGGCCAGGGAGCGCTGCAGCTCACGGTTGATGAGGCCCGGGCCGACGCGGGCGATCCGGTTGGGGAGGTCCACCTCGAGGAGCGCGTTCCAGCCGGAGAAATCGACCACCAGGGCCCCCGGCGGGGGGACGGATTCCCCGTCGAGCGACGTCCCGCCTCCCCGGGCCACGAGCGGGACCTTCCATCGGCGAGCCCAGCGGACGATCTCGACGACCTCCTCCCGATCGGAGGGGGAGGCAACGCCGGCCGGGTCTCCCACGAGGAAGGAAGCATCGTGGGAGAACCGTCCAAGCGTCTCGGGTTCCGTGAGGACGGGCCCCTGGAGCCGTCCTCCGAGGTCCGAAAGAGCGGAACGGTCCAGGGGCATCGGGGGAGGGGGAAGGGAGGCGGACAGATAGGGGTGCGGGCTTCGCGGGCTCAGCGGTGCCGGGCGCGCTTTCGCAGCCACGGGGTGCGCGTGACGCCCACGAGGAGCCCTTCGGGGCTCAGCAGCCGGGTCACGGTCTGCCCCCAGGGTTCCTCGCGACTCTCCACGAGCAGCTGGTAGCCCCGGGACTTGAGCTCCCGTGTCATCTTCGGGACGTCCTCCACATCGAACTCGAGCCAGGCCTGGGGGACCGGGTACTTGCGAGGCCAGCGGGGGCTCCCGAAGCATGATTGCGCGGCCTGCTCGAGCGGCCAGAGGGCGAAGGCGTAGGCCCCCGGGAGCTTCTCCGTGTGCAAGTAGCCGTCCACCTCCTCAAAGGGGATGCCGAGCTGCTTTCGGTAGAGGGCACGGCTCCGCCCCGCGTCCCGGACGATCGGCCCGAAGCCGGCCACGAAGAGGACCTTCCGCGCACCCATGGCCAGGTGGATCGAGGGCGATCTTTTAGCTTGCCCGGCGCGGTGGGACGCCCTGCGCATTGGCCCCTCCGCGCCCCAGGGGCCTCCGGGAGTCGGAGGACGGCCCTCCCGCGGGGACGAGGGGGCGGAGGCGTTCCCCTGAACCGGTTTGTAGGGTGTCGCGCTGCCCTTGGACATGAAGGCCCCGCCACCGGCCGAGCGTCCCCAGCGCCTGACCATCGTGCTCGCGCAGTGGTGTCCGCACTGCGTCCCCCTCTCCGTGGAGAACGGGGAACGTCTGGCGAAACGTCTCGGCGTCCCGCTGCGCCTCCTGGACATCGACAAGGCGGCCGAGGTGAGGATCGCCGACCGGATGGTGCGCGAGCACGGGGACCTCTCGCCGGATTACCTCATCCCGCAGGTCTTCCTGGAGATGTCCGACGGGCGGGTGGAGCATCTGTTGACGGGTTTCTCCGAGAGCGTCGTACGGACCCGCCGGGCCTGGGGGAACCTCCTCTCGAGCGCCCGCGTCGCCTCCCTCGTCCGGGAGGCGCGCGCGTGAGCCCTGACGGGAGGCTCGCACCGGCCGTGCGACGGGCCCTGGAACCGAAGGGAGCGAGCTGTTACCGTCACTGCCAGGAACCGGTGAGCACGCTCCGCCCCCGGAGCGCGCTCCCCGGCACGTGGTGGGTCCTCGCCTGCCCCTCGGGCGTCGTCTCCGTCACGCTCTACGCCGAGAGCGGGGAGAGGGACCCCACCGCCCGGGTGGCAGAAACGCTGAGGGGGTGGAGCTCCCCTCCCGCCCTCGTCCTGCGCAAGGACCTGCGTCGGGCGACCCGGCATGGACCCGAGCTGGGTCGGGAGGTGGAGCGGTCGGGAACGCCTGCGCGGGGACCCGTCCCGGTCTCCGCCGTCTACTGGCGAAGATATCCGTTCAAGGGCCGGGACGGGAAGGAACGCCGGCTGCTCGTCTGCGCCCGGCGCGCCCACCCGCATCCGGTCTTCTTCACCGGAGTCCCCGGGGAAGGCTCCGCGGCCTGCCCCGTCTGCGCCCGTCGGAGCTCCGCCTGACGTCCAGGATCAGGTGATGTGGGATTGGAACAGCGAGGGGAGGGGAGCACCCAGCGGCCCATGAGCGCGAAGAGAGCTCTCGTGGCCGGGGCGGGCGGATTCCTCGGACGGTCCATCGTCCGTGCCTTCCACGGGAACGGCTGGGAGGTCCGGGCCCTGGTCCATCGCCCGGAGCGGATACCGCTCGTGGAGGAGGTCGGCGGGGTTGCGACCCTGGGGAGCCTCCTGGACGTGCCCCGGCTCCGGGAAGCCTGCCGCGGATGCGAGGTCCTCGTCCATGTGGCGTCGTCCGACCCCTCGGGCCCGGAAGGTCCGGAGGGTGCGAGAAGGACCCGGGTGGAAGGGGCCCGTGCGCTGCGGGCTGCGGCGGAGGCGGAGGGGGTGCGCCGGCTGGTCATCGGGTCCGGTTACTGGGTCTACGCCGACAACCCGGGAACGATCACCGAGACCTCCCCGTTGGACCCCCGGGGGGAGTCCGCGGTCAACCGGGAGACCGAGCTCGCCGCCCTCGAGGGAGCCGGTCCGGGGGCACCGGAGGTCCTCGTGGTGCGCCCCGGGATGGTCTACGGCGCGGGATCGTGGCTGGCCGGCATCGTGGAAGCTCTGCGGGAAGGGACCTACCGCTACATCGACCAAGGGAGGAACCCGTGGTCCTTCGTCTCGCTGCCCGACGCGGGCGAGGGATTCGCCCGGGTGGCGGAACGCGGCCGGGCCGGGGAGATCTACAACCTCGTGGACGGCGTCCCGATGGCGTGGCGGGACTTCGGGGACCGGTTGAGCGAGCGGATGGGGCTTTCGCCGCCGGGCTCGTTGGACCGGTCCCAAGCGGAGGCGCTCTACGGACCCGAGGTCGCCCACCACCTGAGCGCGCGCCGGGCCTGCTCGGCGGCGAAGATCCGGTCCCTGGGGTGGGCCCCGGTCCACGCGGACGTCGTACACGGCCTCGCGCAACTGGGGGACTGGCTCCGTTCGGGAGATCCCGAACGAGGCTCGCGCTAGGGACCGTCCTCCTCCCCGCCGCGGGAGGTCATCGGTCCCCCCGGAGGTACCTGAGGTCCCCCACTCACGGGGACCCCGCGCGGGCGTCCCCTGCAATCCCCTAGAGGAGTTCCGCCTTCCCCCCGCCCGTCCCGCGGCCCGTAGGCCGTCCGGAGGAGAGGGAAAGGAGCCTTTCCCCATCGCTTCGACGGGCCTGCAGGGGTTCGAACCCTGGACCTTGCGGTTAAGAGCCGCCTGCTCTACCGACTGAGCTACAGGCCCACGCGCACGCGGATAAGCCTGACCTTTAAAGGCTCGCCCCCGGTCCGTCGTGGAGTACGACGGGCCACCCGCGCGCCCTTCCTCCATGTCCGCACGCTCGAGATCCACCGCTCCGGCCACCCCCACGGAGGAGTATCCCCGCCTCCTCGTGGCAGGCACCGGTTCCTCCGCCGGGAAGACGCTCGTCGCGGCCGGCCTTCTCGAGGCCTTCCGCGCCGAGGGCGGGCCGGTGGCGGGGTACAAGTGTGGCCCGGATTTCCTCGACCCGGCCGTGCTCTCGGTGGCCGCCCGCTCACCGGCCCGGAACCTCGACCCCTTCCTCCTCTCCCCCTCGCTCTTGCGCACCTCCTTCGTCGCGCACGCCCCCCCGGGTCCCCGCGGTCTCTCCCTCGTGGAGGGGGTCATGGGGATCCTCGACACCCGCTCCTGGGGCACCTCCAGCGCGGATGTGGCCGACCTTCTCTCGCTTCCCATCGTGCTCGTCCTCGATGCGCGCTCGTCCTCGGAGACCCTGGGGATGGTGGCGGCCGGGGCGAGGAGGGTCCTCGGAGCGCCGCCGCTCGGGGGATTCGTCCTCAACGGGGTCGCCGAAGGCTGGCACAGTCGGGCCACCCGGGAGGCGGTGGAGAAGGCCTCGCGGCTGCCGGTCCTGGGGACCCTTCCCTGGAGCCCGCTCCTCCATCTGCCCGAGCGCCACCTGGGACTGGTCAACCCCCGGACCGACCGGGGGTTCCGGTTCGATCGATGGCTCGGAACGCTCGGAGGCATGGTGCGGGAGCGATTCGACCTCCCCGCCCTCCGCTCCCTGGCTCGGAGCGCCCCCCGACTACCGTCCTCGCCAGCGGGAGCGCCCGCGGTCGCCCGGGGAGGACGCCGCTCGGTCGTGGCCGTCGCACGCGACGAAGCCTTCAGCTTCCTCTACCCCGAGAACCTCGAGGTCCTCGAGCGGGCCGGCGCCCGGGTCCGTACTTTCTCCCCCGTGCGGGGAGACGCACTCCCGCCCACCGCGGAAGCCCTCTACCTCCCCGGAGGGTATCCGGAGCTCTTCGGGAAGGAGCTCGGTGAGAACGGACCTCTCCGGAGGGAAGTGCGGCAGTGGGTCCGCGAGGGCCGGCCGCTGTACGCGGAGTGCGGGGGGATGATGTTCCTGCTCGACTCGCTGCGGGACGGGGAGGGACGGACCTTCCCCATGGCGGGGGCCTTCCCGGGGAGGGCCACCCTTTCCCCCCGGCTCGGAGGGTTCGGCTACGTGACGGCCCGGGCCCGGCGCCCCTGCCCGTTGGGGGCGAAGGGGGCGATGGTCCGGGGCCATCTCTATCATCATTCGGTCCGGGAGGCGCCCCGGGACCAGTCCTGGGCGCTCACCGTCCGGCCTCGCGCCGGAGGTGCCCCGCTCGCCGACGGGTACGGATCGGGAGCGATCCTGGCGAGCTACGTCCATGTGCGGCTCGACACGGTGGACGGCTTCGCGGCCCGGTTCCTGGGGGAGGGGGCGGGCCCGGGTTCAGAGCTCGACGCGTAGGAAAGCGTCGGCCGGTCCGTTCCACTCCACCGCCTCCGGATGGAGGAGGTGGCCGAGGAGCTCCGTTCCTTCGACGACCCCGGGGCCGGGGCAGGCCAGGTAGCGGTGCGCGTCCACGGCGTACACCTCCCTGGTCCTGAGCGCCGGCAGTCCTTCGAGGGCCTCCGGCCGCAGAACCGCGCGCGCCTGCGAGACGGCCTCAGGGATCGGGACATCGCACGGCGCGAGGATCAGGACGTCATGGTCTTAGCGCCG
>JAKATE010000117.1 GCA_021828085.1 Thermoplasmata archaeon
GCGCTCATCGCGGATGTGGCCGTCCTTCCCGATCACCGGCGACGCGGGCTCGGCCAAGCGCTGCTTGCGCGCTCCCTTCGCGGGCTGGTCGCCCTGGGCTTCTCCCAGGTCACCCTCTGGGTTACCCAGGCGAACGAGCCTGCGCGCAAGCTCTACGAGCGGCTCGGCTTCCGGGTCGACGGGCAGGGCCACATCCTCCGCTGGACCCGCCCGGGCGGCGCTCCCGCGGTACCCTCGGGCAACCCTCCAGCTTAATCGACCCCCCGGTTTGGCACCCTCATGCCCCCGGAGGAGTGTGACCTCCTCATCGTCGGAAGCGGCATCGCCGGCCTCTACGTTGCCCTGCGCGCGCACGAGGAAGGACTTCGACCCTGCGTCGCCACCAAGGCGACCCTGATGGAATCGAACACCCGTTACGCCCAGGGGGGGATCGCGGCCGCGATCGGGGAGGGCGACTCTCCCCAGCTCCACTTCCGCGACACCCTCCTCGCCGGGGCCGGCCTCACCGAACCCGCGGCGGCCCGCGCGCTCACCGAGGAGGCCCCCCAGCGCATCGAGGACCTGATCCGGCTCGGCGTCCCCTTCGATACCTCGGAAGGACGCATCCTGCTCGGACGCGAGGCCGCCCACTCGAGGAGCCGGATCCTCCACGCGGGGGGGGACGCCACCGGCCTCCACATCGAGGAGACGCTCCAGCATCGCGTGAAGGAGGCGGGGATCGAGATCCGCGAGCACGCGCTCCTGGAGGACCTTCGGATCGAAGGCGGGAGGGTCCGCGGTGCCCGACTCCGTCAAAGGGGGACCGTGCTGGAGATCCCGACCCTCCGGGTCGTGCTCGCCACCGGAGGGGTGGGGTACCTCTATTTCCAGACGACGAACCCCCCTGTCGCCACGGGGGAAGGCATCGCCATCGCGGCCCGGGCCGGGGCCTGGGTCCGCGACATGGAGTTCATCCAGTTCCACCCCACCGCCTTCTGCCGGGAGGGGGCCCCGCACTTCCTCATCACCGAGGCGGTCCGCGGAGAGGGGGCTTGGCTCCGGAACGCCCGCGGGGAGCGCTTCATGCCCCGCTACCACCCCCTTGGGGAGCTCGCCCCCCGGGACGTCGTCTCCCGGTCCATCGCCTTCGAGCTCGGGCGGACGGGCAAGCCCTGCGTCTTCCTGGACGCCCGCAGCATCCCCCGGGCCAGGCTCGCGCTGCGTTTCCCCACCGTGAACCACTTCCTCCAGGAACAGGGGCTCGACCTCTCGGAGGACCTCATCCCGGTCTCCCCGGTCGCACATTACACGGTCGGGGGGGTCGCGACCAACCTGGACGGGCAAACGAGCGTACCGGGGCTCTACGCGTGCGGGGAGGTCGCTTCGACCGGGGTCCATGGGGCCAACCGCCTCGCCAGCAATTCGCTCATGGAGGGACTGGTCTTCGGGGAGAGGATCGTGCGTTCCCTGCGAAGGAAGGCACGCTGGCGGGGCTTCGGCCCCATCCCCCGGCCCGTCCCGTTGGCCTGGCCCTTACCTCCCGAGAGAGACCGGCCTCGCCCGATGGCGCTGGACCAGAACGGACTGGCCCAGCTCCTTTGGACCCACGTGGGCATCCTGCGCGACCGGAAGAACCTCGAGGGGGCGGTCCGCCAACTCACACTCGCCCTGGCCGGGCCGCACCCCCGCCGTGCCCCTCGGGGCAAGGCTCCCGCGCGGCCCGACCTGCTCCTCACTGCTTTGCTCATCGCCAGTAGCGCTCTGGCCCGGGAGGAGAGCCGCGGAGCCCACTACCGCAAGGACTTCCCCCGACCCCGCCGCGCCTGGAAGCGCCACCTGGGCATCCATCTGGAGCCCACAGGTTCCTAGGGGGACGGCCCTCTCAGAGGTGCCAGGTGGGTCCGCCGTAGCCCGGCGGGGTCCTCGGAAGGGGCGTGGGGCCCCCGAAAGGGTCCGGTCGGGGGGATGGCTGGCCCCCGGTCTTCTTCGCCACGTAGGCGTCGATGACCTCGGCGGCCCGGCTCCCGGCGGACATGGCGTAGACGATGGACTTCCCGCCGGAGGCGAAGACCCCGTCCACATCGGTCATCCAGTCCTCCTTCTTCCCCTCTGGCCATGCCTGACGGGAGACCTGGAGGCCGAGCTCGGGCGGGAGGCCCTCGAGGTCCGCCCTCTCCCCGGCGGCGACGATCACCGTGTCGCACTCGATGACCTCCTCGCTGTTCGGCACGTCCTTCACGGTGGGGCGTCCCCGCGCGTCCGGGGGTCCCGGCTCGGTGCGGCTGATCACCAAGCGCTCCACCCGGCCCTTCCCTTCGATCCGGACCGGGGAGCGGAAGAAGAGGAACCGAACCCCTTCCTCCTCAGCCTGGGAGAGCTCCTCCTCGCTCGCCGGCATCGCTTCGCGCGCGCGGCGGTACACGACCATCACATCGCCCTTCCCGGCGAGCCGGAGGCTCGACCGGGCCGCATCCATGGCCACATCCCCGCCCCCGATCACCACGATGCGCCTCCCTTTGCGCCCGAAGAGGGTGTCGGGACCGGTGTTCACCGCGAGAAGGTACTCGAGGGCGTGGAAGACCCCGGGGAGCTCCTCGCCCGGGATCCCCAGCAAGCGCGGGTTCGAGGCCCCGATGGCCAGGAAGACCGCCAGGTACCCCTCCTGGAGCAGCCCCTCCGGGGTGAAGTCCCGGCCGCAGCGCTTTCCCACCACGAAGGTCACGTCGAGGTTCTTCCACCGCGCAAGGTCGAGCCCGAGCTCGTCCCCTTCGAGGTGGTAGCGCGGGATCGTGAGCATCTGCCCCCCGAGCTGGCTGAACTCCTCGAAGAGGGTGATCGCGTAGCCCCGCAGGGAGAGTTCCCAGGCCGCCATGAGGCCGGCCGGACCGCCCCCCACGATGGCGATGCGCTGGTTCTTCGGCTTGCTCGGAACGTAGAGGAGGTCGGACTTCCCGTGCTCCATGGCGGCGCGCTTGAGGTGGCGGATGGCGATGGGAACCCCCCGACCCCCCATGATGCAGTCCTCCTCGCAATAGTGGTAGCAGGTCTTGCACAGCACGTAGGCCAGCGGGTTGTCCTGGAGCGTGAGCCGGGCCGCCTCGTCGAACTTCCCCTGCCCGATCAGGGTGTTGTACCCCCGGCAGTCCTGCGTGATGGGGCAGGCCTGCACGCAGTAGGGCATGGCGCACTCGAGGCAGCGCTGGCCTTCCAACACCGCCTCCTCGCGGGTGTACGGGTGGAAGATCTCCTCGAATTGCGACGCACGCTCCTCCCCCGGATCCTCGGGGATGGGGGTGCGGACGTAGCGGTTGGGTCCCATGAGTAGTCTCCGGGAGGGTTCTCCTGAGCGTTCGGGCTGAAGAGGGGAGCCCACTAAACGGTTGAGTGAAACCGCGGTCGGAACGGCCTCCTCCCTCCAAGGCTCGGCCGTGGGCCCCTTCCCCAAAGGGTAAGGCCCTCCAACCTTCTCGAGGGACCATGGATCTCGCCCTCACCTCGGAGCAGGAGGCCCTCCGTCAGACCCTCCGGAGCTTCGTCCAGAAGGAGCTCGCCCCGGTCGCCGACCGGATGGACCGGGAGGACGAGTTCCCGCTCGGGCTCTTCCGGAAGCTCGGGGAACTTGGATTCCTTGGCATCACGCTGCCGGCCGAGTTCGGAGGGGCCGGACTCGGCTACCTCGAGCAAGCCCTCGTCCTGGAGGAGCTCGCGCGTGCAAGCCCAGCTTTCGCCCTCTCGGTGGGCGCCCACAGCAACCTCTGCCTGGACAACCTCCACCGCAACGCGAGCGGTCCCCTTCGGGAGCGCTACGCCCCCGACCTCGCCTCCGGGAAGGCTGTGGGGGCCCTCGGGCTCACCGAGCCCGGGGCCGGCTCCGACGCCACCTCCCTCCGGACCCGCGCCGAGCGCAAGGGGGACCACTACGAGATCACCGGCTCGAAGCAGTTCATCACCAACGGCCCCATCGCCGACACGCTCATCGTCTACGCCAAGACCGATCCGGCCCGGGGCGCCCATGGCATCAGCGCGTTCGTGGTGGAGAGGGGGTTGGCGGGCTTCTCCACCCTGCGCAAGCTCGACAAGATGGGGATGCGCGGTTCCCCCACGGGCGAGCTCGCCTTCGACCACGTCCGCGTCCCCTTGGAGAACCTCCTCGGCCAGGAGAACGAGGGGGTGGGCGTGATGATGAGCGGCCTCAACGTGGAGAGGGCCGTGCTCGCGGCCATCCCCCTGGGGATCATGGAGAGCTGCCTCGAGCTCTCGGTGAAGTACTCCTTGGAGCGCGAGCAGTTCGGGCAGAGGATCGGCTCCTTCGAGCTCATCCAGGAGAAGCTCGCGAACATGTACATGGACCTCGAGGCCTCCCGCCTGCTGCTCTACCGGGCGCTGGAGGCGGTCACGGTGGACAAGCGGAGGGGGCGCCCCTCCTGCGCGGCGCTCACGTTCGCCAGCGAGGCGTCCACGCGCGTCGCCCTGTCCGCGATCCAGATCCACGGGGGCTATGGCTACATGCGCGACCTCCCGCTGGAGAGGCTCGCCCGGGACGCGAAGCTCCTCGAGATCGGGGCGGGCACTTCCGAGATCCGCCGGCTCGTCATCGCGAGGGAGCTGCTCGGGCCCGGGCGCTCGTGAGACCGGAAGGCCCGCGGGCACGGAGGGGGACCGCGCCCCCGCCCCGCGGGCTCAGCTTCGATTATCCCGGGGGGATCTTCCCGGTGCGGGTGCTCTCCCGCCCGAACCGCTTCCTCGTGAGGGTCCGTTTCCCCGGGGGACCGACCGCCGCGGCCCACCTTCCGAACCCGGGCCGGTTAAGGGAGCTGCTCACACCGGGGGTCCGGGGACATGTCTGGCTCCGGCCCCGTCGCGCCCCTCCGGGTGGGCGACGGACCGGCTACACGCTCGTGGACGTCAGGGCCCCTGCCGGCGGGCGGGGGTGGGTCTCGGTGGACACTCAGCTCGCCCGTGTCCTCGTCGAGCGCGCCCTGTCCCGGGGTCTCCTCCCCCCACTGGACAACTGGGGGCTCTGGACGAGCGAGGTCCGTTGGGGCGCGCACCGGTTCGACCACGCCGTGGTGGAGAACGGAAGAACGAGCCGACCGAGCGCCCTTCTTGAAGTGAAGAGCTCCAACCTGAGGGAGGGCCGGACCGCGCTCTTTCCCGATGCGCCCACGGTCCGGGGGACCGGACATGTGGAGGCGCTCACGCGATTCGTCCGTTCGGGTGGACGGGCGGCGCTCCTCTTCCTCGTACAACGCTCCGACGTCTCCGAGCTGCGCCCCTACGGCGCCATGGACCCGGCCTTCGCCCGGGCCGTCGAGCGTGCCCGCCGGGCAGGGGTGAGGCTCCTTGCGCGTTCCTTGAGGGTCCATCCGGGGGGAGCGGCCTGGGGCCGGGAGCTCCCGGTCCGCGCCCCTCGCTGGGAGGCCGCCCGGGACCTCAACGCCGGGGACTTTATGGGCTGAGGGCCTCCCTCCCCGGCCTCCCGTGACCGACCTCAGCGCGATCCCCCGCTCCCACCCGCGCTATCGCAGCCTGGTGACCCGGGCCGACCTGGCCGAGAAGGCGCGGGCGGGCCTGGTCGTCCCCGAGGGCCTCATGGCCCAGGGGAGGGGCGAGGCCTTCGACTACCTTCTCGGGGAACGGACCTCGGCGAGCGCTGCGCTCGCCGAGAGGATGGCGGCGGCGCGTCTCCTTCGTGCGCGCCTCCCCGTCCTCTCCGTGAACGGCAACGTGGCCGCTCTGGCGGCTCGGGAGGTGGCCGCCCTCGCCCGGGCGATCCCGGGCCTCCGGGTGGAGGTGAACCTCTTCCACCGCTCGCCCTCGAGGACCCGTCTCGTCGCGGAGACCCTGCGGAAGGCGGGGGTCGCTGCCGTCCTCGGGGAGACCCCCACCGCGCGTCTCCGGGGGCTCGCCTCGAACCGGGCCTGGGTCGATGCCCGGGGCATCCTGCGGGCGGACGTAGTCCTGGTCCCGCTGGAGGACGGGGACCGGGCGGAGGCGCTCGTCCGGGCCGGGAAGTTCGTCATCTCCATCGACCTCAATCCCCTCTCGCGCACGAGCCGGAGCGCCCAGCTCCCGATCATCGACGAGCTGACGCGCGCCCTCCAGAT
>JAKATE010000118.1 GCA_021828085.1 Thermoplasmata archaeon
TCCGGACAGGGGAGCTCGAGGGTGGAAGGGGCCGGGGAAGGGGCGGACGCTTCCGTGGCCTCTTCGCTCACGAACGTACCCTCCGTCGCGCCTTTGGCCGGTTCCGTTCCTGAGGGGGCCGACGGCGCCCCGAAAGGGACGGCGGGAGGGGACGCACCGCCTTCCCGAGCTGCTCCTCGAGGACCTGGAAACCCGCCTTCGCGTAGAGGGCGCGCGCTCCGAGGTTCGGGCCGAAGACGTGCAAGGCGATCCTCTTCACCGACCGCCGACGCGCCTCCTCTTCCAACCGGCGCAGGGCCGCCAGCCCGTAGCCCTTGCGACGCTGGTCTTCCCGGATCCCGATCCAGTACACCCACAGCTCCTTCGAGCTGCCGATCCTCCGCACCTGGTACCAGGTCTCCCCCACCCGTAGACCGGAGCGCGCGTCCACCAGGGCCCGGAGCTGGTGCGAGGGGGTTCGTAGACCCTGAGGAAGCAGGCTGCGATGCGCCCGGGTAGAGAGCCTGAGCGCCTCCCGCCTCGTCCAGTCGCCCGCCTCCACCCTCTCGCGGGCGAAGTGACGGATGTTCCTCTGGAGGAACTCCTCGAATTCGCTGCGAGTGAAAGGTACGAGCACGATCATGGGAGGACGAGCCTGCCCGCCGCTTATCAAGCCGACGGCCCCGAGAGGCCCGTGCGCCCTCCGCCTTCCGCCTTCCGGGGACGGGTTCCCCCCCTTGGGAGGCGCTCCTCCCCCCGTGCCACTTCAGGTGCAGGGTACTGGCCGCAACCGCCGCTAGCGCGACGGGAACCCGCGCCGGGATCCGGTGCGCTCACGGACGAATCATAAGGTCGGGGGCCTCCCCGAGATTCCCCTCCGATGCAGGAAGGCCCGGGAGAACCACCACGTCGACCTCGCGCTTCGCCGCACTCCGCCTCGACCGGAGGGTGTACATTCTCGGCAGCGCCGGGATGGTCCGGAGCATCGGCCGGTCCGCCACCTTCGTCTTCCTGCCCCTGGTCTTCGCCGACGTCTACCACCTCTCCTACCTTGATATCGGCCTGCTCGTTGCCGCCATCGTCCCGGTAAGCACGCTCTCCTTCCTCGCCGGCGGACACCTCACCGACCGGCTGGGACGCCGCCCCTTCGCGATCTTCCCCTCCTTCGCGAGCGCGGTCCTCCTCACCCTGCTCTTCCTCTACCTGGACAGCGGCGTCGCGACGGTGATGGTCCTCTGGGCCGTGAACTCGGTCTTCGGGGGGCTCACCCGTCCGGCGCAGAGCGCGATGATCGGTGACGTCACCACGCCGGAGCTGGCGGTGACCGCCTTCGGCGTCCAGCGGGTCTTCATGAACACCGGTTTCGCCATCTCCCCCGCGGTGGGGGGGTTCCTGGCCGACACGGTGGGCCTCCCTTCCCTGTTCCTCTTCGGCGCCATCACCTCCCTTGTCGAAGGGATCATCCTGCTGGTCCTCCTGCGGGAGACCTACGCAGGGTCCCGGAGCGAGAGCCGCCGGCTCTTCGGGAGCCTCGCGGAGCCCTTCCACGACCGCCTCTTCGTCTGGCTCCTGGTGGCCTTCGCGGGACTGGCGGTGATCATGAACCAGTTCGGGACCCCGCTCGCCCTCTACCTTGGGGCCGTGCGCGGCGTCTCCTTCACCGAGTTCGGCTTCATCTACGCGTTGAACGGGGCCCTCGTGGTCCTCCTCCAGCTTCCCATCAGCCGATGGATAGAGCTCCGTGGGCAGCAGTACCTGCTGGCCATGGCCCTCGGGACCATCGGCTACGGCTCGGCGTTCCTGCTCTTCGATGCGGCCACGGGATTCCCCATGTACCTGCTGGCCATGGGAGGCCTCACCAGCGGCGAGGACGTGGTGAGCCCGACGCAGTCCACCCTCGTCGCCCAGCTCGGCGGCACCGAGCGTCGCGGACGATACTTCGGCGCGTACAACGCCACCACCAATCTGGGACGTGTGGTGGGGCCGGTGCTCGGGACCCTGCTGCTGGGCATCGGTCCCAACGGACCGATCTTCCTCTGGGGAGGGATGTTCGTCGGAGCCCTCGGCGTGGCGGCAGGTTTCCTCTACCTTCGGGCCCGCGTCCGCCGGCGCCTCAAGCTCGGCGGTCCGGGGGGGCCCCAGTCTTCCCCTGGAGGAGCGCTCCTCCTCGGCTCAGGATGACCCGCGGATCCCGGCTCTCGCCGGGGAGCGAGCGCTCCCGGGCTCAGGACACCGTCGGAGGCACCGCAGCGGCCGAGGCCTCCGGCCGCAGGTGTCGGAGCAGTGACTCTGCCTGGAGCGACGGGGCCGGCGGGCGATACTCCGAAAGGGGTCGTCCATCGATGCGGACCACCTTCTGCGCCACGCTCCCGCAGTAGCCGCATTCCTTGCAGGAGAGGTGCGCGCAGTCGGTGGCGAGGACCCTCCGCAGGAAGTCGGGAGGGAAGGCGCTGTTGTCGATGGAGACGTGCTGCATCCGCTCGAAGGCGTCCCGCACCGAGGCGATCTCGGGGTCCGAGAGCGCGGTCGGGGAGAGTGACCCCAGGGCCTGCAGCGGCCCCTTCACCTGGACGTAGCTTAAGATGTCGAGAAGGTTCCCGTCGTAGCGGCGCTGGGAGTAGGCCCGCGCGCTCCGGAGGAGCCAGGGGGTGCTCCGGTTCCTTCCCGAGACCTTGAAACGGTGGACGCCCGCCGCCTCGTAGAGGCTCAGGTCCTCGGGCCGCACCCAGATGGAGGAGACCAGGAGCGTGGGGTCCTTCAGCATCTGGAGGCCGCACTCCAGTATGGGGACCTCGAAGGGGATCCCCGGGGTGCCGTCCTGCGAGACGAGCGAGCTGGTGTTCAGGTGATGCGCCCGGTACGGGCAGTCGTGGATGCAGGTCTGGTTCACGAGGATCTCCACCTCGGCGCCGGCCCGAACGAGGCCACGGATCAGCCGGAGGTCGCGGTTGGCCTCCTCCAGGACCAGCGTCCGCGCCCCCATCCGGAGGAAGTACTCTCCCTGGGCCACGGTCCTCAGGCGGGAGAACGTGGAGACCGAGATGGGGACGTCCGGGTACTCGCGGTGGATGATCTCGACGAGGAGCGGGAGGGCCACCACGAAGCCGTCGGTGCCCAGTTCGAGGAGGCGCCCGACCTCCTGGAGGAAGCGCGCCCGGAAACCCTCCTGGTACTCCTTGAGGCCGAGGTCCGTCGAGTTGACCGTGGCGTAGAAGACCCGCCCGCTCTCATGGATGCGCTCCAAGTGCTCCCGGAACCGCTCCGGAGTGATGGCGGGGAGGATGTGGGGGGGTCGCCCCGCTCCCGTGAGGGAGTAGGGGAACCCTCCGAAGTACGTCTTGACCGGAAGGTCCCGGGCCTCCGCCGGAAGTTGATCATCGAAGTTCGTGGCGAGCACCAGGTCCATGCCCGGTCCGACGGCCGGGCGGTATCTATGGGGCGGGCCTAACCGGTAAGGTACGGCCTAGAAGCGGGCCGGGTCGCTCGCCTGAGGCGTGCCGAAGAGGGCCCGAACCGGGGGAGAGGAGAGCCTCCAGGGAGGTCGCCGGGAGCTCGAACGGGTGGACCTAGAGCTGGTGGCGTTGCTGCGCGCGCGTTGCGAGCTCGTCGAGCGTCTCTGGGAGCGCAAACGGACGGAGGGACTTCCGCTGGACGATCCGTCGCAGGAGCGGCGGGTCCTCGGCCGGGCCGCTCACGCCGCAGCCGGTCAGGGGCTCGACCCGGTGGAGGTCGAACGGATCTTCCAGGGGGTCATCGCGCTCGGAAAGAGGTGGGCGCGCCCCCGCGTCATCCTCGCCGGTCGTGGAGAGGGGATCGAATCCCCCTCGGGCCGCCTCGTCGCCGGGCTCGTCCGGTCCCGGCCCCGGGGAGGGCCACCGGTCCTCCCGACCGAACCCATCGTCAAGTGCACTTGACGCCGGGAGGATGTAGTCGGGTTCACCCCTCTCCTCCTCGAGCGAGGGCAGAACGTGTCCAGCAGCCTGATCGAGGTCTTGAAGGAACGTGCTCTGGAGCCGAGCGCGCCCACCGTCCCAGTCCTGAGCACGACACCGACCCCTGTCGGGGAGCGCGAACAGGAGCGGTCCTCCCGCCTGGTCGAGGTCACATTGGACCTCCCGACGCCGGCGGACTGGCTCGCCAACCTGCCCTTGGGAGGCTCGACGATGGTCCGCGTCCTCATTTGCCGCCCGAACGGCCGGAAGCGCCCCCGGATGCTCCGCGTCCTGGAGGTGGTGGCACCGCCGACCGAGCTCAGCGATTTGACCCAGGAGCTCGATCGACGGGTGCGCGGCTCTTCCCTCGCGCTCCTCCCCATGGGGTCGAACCGCCTGCTGGTGCGTATGGAAACGCCTCAGACCCCCGTCTGCGCCGGCTCCTTCCGGTCCGGGGCGTACTGCCTCGAGTGCCCATACTTCCCCTCCGAGCCGGGGAGCGCGAACGGAGAACGAAGGGGTTCGTGGGTCCTGCCATCCGCGGGGGTCCCCACCCTGATGCGAGCCCTACGCGGCCCGGGGGCCTCCCCGGCCCCCCGGGTGGTGCGGATCGGAAGGTACCGGGAACGTGACCGGTTGACCTCCCGCCAGGATGAAGCGTTGCACTTGGCCCACCGGATGGGGTTCTTCGAGGTGCCGCGAAAGGCCGACCTGGGGGCGCTCTCGCAGGCGCTGGGGGTCTCCCGGGCCACCGCGATGGAGCTCGTCCGCCGCGGGCTCCGGAGCCTGACCACCCGATGGTCGGAAGGAACCGGGGGTCCCCCCACGCCGCCGGAGCTGTGAAGACCCCCCCACGAGCTAGGTACGCGGTTCCGAGAACGAACCTGACCCGCGCGTGCGGTGTTCGGAGCCGAAACCGCCCCATGGGACAGGGCCTTCGGCCTGCCCGACCGACCCACCAACCCGCCAGATCCTCCGGGCTCGAAGCCCGGGTGCGTTAGGCCGGGAAGGCTCGGCGGGGGGGGGCTTGACCCCCCGCTCCCGTCCCTGCACTACCGCGCGGTTCGGGGCGGGAGCTCTGCGGACTCCGAGACGATATCTACGCCCATGCCCTCTCTCCCTCGAACTCCCGTCCAGGAGCCCCTGCTCCCCGGGAGAGCAGCAACATGTCCGCTCGAGTCCTTGCCCAGTCCCTCGCACATTTCCTTCAAAACTTTTCGGCGGGGTCCGCCGAGGCCAGCATCGATGGACTGCCCTTCGCCGAGCTCGATGCCGATCAAAGGAATCTGACCGTCCGGATCGACCCCCTGCGGACGGAAGGGAGGTCGATGCGCTCGCTCCTCAGCGAGAGCCATCTCCACCTCTGGGAAACGCGCGGCGTCCCCGGTTCGCTGGCCCGCGCGGGGTGGAGGGTCAGCCTCCACGAAGGACCGAGCGAACTGGTCCGGCTCGGCCGGGACGTGAGCCCGCTCACCGGGCACGTCCATGTGAGCCCGTCGGTGCTACTCCGGCGCCGACGGACCCCCTGATCGGTACGGCTCTACGTCTGGATCCGGGCGATGTTCGCCGCGGCGTGCGCGCTCTTCTCCTCGTCGGTCAGGTCGCGCATGTGCATCGCTATGGAGACGGTACCGGAGAGGCGGAGCGCCAGCCGGCTGTCGCCGAAACTGAGCGTGAGCCCCTGGAGCCGTACGTCCATCTGGCTGTGCTTGTCCGAGAGCGCTTCCATGAGTCCTTCGACCAATCCCTTGCTGACCTCTTCCGTTTCTCCCGACATCGCCGTAACCCTGGAACGACGATACCCGCCAACGCACTTCAACGCAACGGCGAACGGAGGGGAAGCGCGACCGCCCTCCCCCGGGTGGATTCCGCAGGGTCGGGTGACACAGCAAAGCGGGCGGCCAGCGCCCAGGGACACCCTGACGCCGAGGGGAGACCTCGTCGGTCGAAGGCTTCGCGACCGCGGCCTCTCCCTTGAGCCTCTCGCTTCGAGCCCTCCCTCCGGCGGCAGACCCACAGGAAGAGTTCCGGGGCGGCGACCCGAGTTCCACCTCACTCGAAAGGAAGGCGTCCCGCTGGAATCGTGCCCATCCTGATTCTCGGGGCAGAGGGTGGACGCGTCGAGAAGCCCCCCTATCCCGAGGGAGCGGAGA
>JAKATE010000119.1 GCA_021828085.1 Thermoplasmata archaeon
CCACGACTCGGAGTTCGACTACCGCGACATCGCCCAGGACCACGACCAGATCCTGGCCGACCAGTGGGGCAACCTGGTCCACCGGGTCCTCACCTTCGTGGAGGGCCGGTACGGGGGCAAGGTCCCCGCCCCTCCGAAGGGGTGGTCGGCGGAGAGCAGCAAGCTCGGGCAGCGGATCCTCGCCGCGCACCGCGACGCCACGACCCGGTTCGAGGCCGTCCAGCTCAAGGAAGCGCTCGACCTGGCCCTGGAACTCGTTCGGGAAGGCAACCGGGCGTTCCACGAGTCGAAGCCCTGGTCGCAGCAGGGGGAGGCCCGGGACCTCGCCGTGTACGAGGCGCTATGGATCGTCCGGGCGACGGCGGTCCTCATGGCCCCTTTCCTGCCCTTCGCGTCCGAGAGGGTGGCCAAGATGCTGGGGACGCCCGAGCTGGTGTCGAACGGCAGCTGGTCGCGGGCCCTCGAACCTCCCGTCCCCGGGACCCGTCTGGGTCCCCTCTCGCCGCTCTTTGCGAAGCTCCTGACCACCGCCCCCTCCGCGGGCGGGGGCGGGGCGGCGCCGCCCGCTACCCCGAAGGGAACTCCTCCACCCTCCGCCGCGCCCGGGGCGCCCGCGGCCGGTCCTCCGCCGGTCCTGGACGTCCGCGCCGGTCTCGTGAAGGAGGTGGCCGACCATCCGAAGGCCGACAAGCTCTACGTCATCACCGTGGACCTCGGCGAAGCCTCCCCTCGCACGCTCGTCGCCGGGATCAAACCGTTCTACCGTCCGGAGGAGCTCCGTGGGAAGACCGTCGCCGTGCTCGCAAACCTCGAGCCCCGCCCCCTGCGTGGAGTGACCTCGCAAGGGATGATCCTCGCCGCCGAGGCCGGGGAGGTCGTGGCCGTGCTGCGCGCCCCCGACGGCACCCCGCCCGGAACGGCGCTCCGCGACGTGACCGCTCCCGCGCCCAGGATCCAGTACGACGACTTCGCCCGCGCGCGTCTCGTCGTCGCCTCGCTCCTCACGACCCCCCAGGAGGGCCGGTCGATCGAGACGGGTGAAGGGCCCCTCTCCGGCGAGGTCCCTCCGGGGGCCCCTCCGAGCGTGGTCGCGCGGCTCGACCGTGCGGGACCCGGACGCGCCGAGGTGCTCCTCCTCTCCTCGGGAGGCTGCCTCGTGCCGGACCGCCCCCTGCCCGCCGGCGCGAAGGTGCGGTAGACGGGGAGGAAGAGGTCGGGCGATGCCGGGCACGCGGCTGGACCTCCACATCCACACCACCGCCTCCCCCGACTCGCTCCTGACCGTGGAGGAGGTGTTCCGCGACGCCCTCGTCCAGGGGCTCGGGGGCGTCGCCATCACCGACCACAACTCCGTGGCCGCGCTCACGCGCGCCCGCCGGGCGTTCGAGGGGACCCGGGGCTTCCTGCTGGTGCCGGGGGTCGAGGTGTCCACCCGAGAGGGTCACCTGCTGGTCTACGGCGTCGAGCGGGCCCCGGCCCCCCACCGTCCCCTGGTGGAGACCCTGGAAGAGGTCCGACGCTTGAACGGGATCCCCGTGCTCGCCCACCCCTTCCGCTGGGCTCACGGCGCGGGGAGAAAGGTGGCGAACGCGGCGCAGGTCGCCGGGATCGAGGGGATGAACGGGCGGAACTCGGACGTCCCGAACGCGAAGGCGGGGCTCGTCGCGACCCGGCGCCACCTCACTGTGACGGGAGGCAGCGACGCCCACGAGCGGGGGAGCGTCGGCCGCTGCTACACGGAGACGGAGGAGGACGTCGAGTCGGTGGAGGATTTCCTCGAGCTCCTGCGCAACGGACGCGTCCGGGCGGAGGGCCGCAGCCAGAACCTGGCCGGACGCGCCAAGATCTCGGCCACGAACGCGTTCAAGCGGGTGCTCCGGGGTTTCTCCCAGGTCTGACCTTGGGCGACCGTGGGACCGCCGAGGCCTTATTGGGGGACGCTCATCCGCACGACCGCGCCGAGGTGGCAGAATGGTTAATGCGACAGACTGCAGATCTGTTTCTTGGGGGTTCGATTCCCTCCCTCGGCTTCGATCGACCTAACGGCCCGCCGAAAGGCACGACGAAGGCCCCCGGCGAGACCCTGAGCGGAAGGTCCCAGGGAGGCGGGGGCGCACCCCCGTCCTTTTCCTACGCCCCGTCCTCGATGTGCAGGTCGTTCCCGGTCCCGGTCTGCTCTCCGGGCATCTCGTCAGTGTGAGGCTCGTCGTCCTCCTCCCAGTCGTTGCCGCTGGCGGGCTCGGTGGGGGAGGGGGCCTCCTTGGCCTCGGACCTTGGCGCGGGCGCTGGGGGCGCTGCGGGGGGAGGCGTCGCGACGACGCCGCCCGCGACCACTTGGGCTTCGGACGGCGCGGGCCGAGCTCGGGTCTTGGGGGCCTCCTTCGGAGGTCGGCTCCGCCTGCGTTGGAGCAGGAGAAGCCCCAGGCCGAGCAGCGCCAGGACGACCAGGATGAGCAAGAGCAGCAGCTGGGCCCACTCGAACGAGGTCGGACCTACCGGGGCGGCGGCCGTGATCTGCCACGACCTGAGCTCGGGGGTCGCCGAGACCGCGCCGCTCGTGACCTTCACCCCTGCCACGTCCGTCACGGTCACCGCGACCGCGTAGGTCCCACCCTTGAGGTCCGTCAGGTTGAGCCACGCGGTGCTCGCCCCCTGGACGAGCGACCCGTTCAGCCACCACGTGTAGGTGACCGTTCCCACCCCGCCCGAGGCGGAGGCGTGGAAGGCGACCGAACCCCCGATGGGGAAAGCCGCGGTCCGGTTCGAGGAGAGAGCGACTGCGAGCGGGGGAGCGACCGACAGGGCGAGCGCGTTCGAGGCCGTCGACGCTCCGTTGGCGTCCGTCACCGTGACCGCCACGCTGGCGCTTCCCGCCGACGTGGGTGCGCAAGCGAGAGCCGGGGAGTTCGCGGGGGCGCACCCCACGGGGAGACCGCTCCAGGCGTAGGTGTACGGCCCATGGCCACCCGAGACCGAGACGCCGAGGTCGGTCGTGAGGCCAACTTCGAGGGTCGAGAGGGTCGCGACCAGCGTCGGGGTACCGAGGGCAGAGAGCACCTGCACCGGGACTGCGGTGGCGTCCACGCGATCGCCGTTCGCGTCCTTCGCGCCCACCGACACTTGGTAGCTCCCGACCGCGGTCGGTGTGCAGGGGAGCTGCGCCGCGTTCGCGGAGGTGCAGCCGGCGGGGAGGCCGGTCCAAGTGTAGACGTAGGGGCCTTCCCCCCCGCTCACCTGGGTCGAGAACGCGAGGGATTGTCCCAGGTCCACCGAGCCGGCAGAGGCCGCTACGGGGGTCGCAAGGAGCGCCGAGAAGACCGTGAACGCCACCTTGGAGGAGGTGAGGGACGCCCCGCTGGAGTCGGAGACGCTGACCGTGACGTTGGTGCTCCCGGCGGCCGTCGGAACGCAGCTCACGGAGGCTAGGGCCGAGCCGAAGCACCCCGCGGGGAGCCCCGCCCAGTTCCAGAGGAGCCCACCCGAGCCACCGGAGACCGACGCGACCATCGCCAGGGCCTGCCCGACATCGAGGGTCGTGGTCGAGGGCGAGAGCGAGAGGCCGGCGAGCGCGGGGGAGACGGTAAGGGGCCACGGAGTCGAGGAGGTCGAGCCGCCGTTGGCGTCCGTCGCGGTGACCGAGACCGCGTAGACCCCCGAAGAGGTGGGGGTGCACGAAAGCACCGAGGTGTTGGAGCTCGGGCATCCCGGCGGGAGACCGTTCCAGGCGAGAGAGGCCCAGCGGGCGCCGCCGGAGACCGCTGCGCTCAGCGTCGTCGTCTGCCCGACGTCGATCGAACTGGAAGTTACCGAGAGCAGGCCCACCGATGGAAGGGTCGAGACCACGAGCACGAGCGCGGAGCTTGAGTTCGAGCCCCCGAGTCCGTCCACGACCCTGAGCCCGACGGAGTAGGTCCCCGCCACGGTGGGCGTGCACGCGATCGTCGCGAGGTTGGCCGAGAGGCAGCCGCCGGGGAGCCCGGACCACAGGTAGGTCCAGCTTCCGTACCCTCCCGAGGGGACCACAGAGATCCAGGTCGTCTGGGAGACATCGACGGCGGCGGGGGCCGCGACGGGGCTCGAGACCGAGGCATCCGCCCGGACGATGAGGGAGAGGGCATTGCTCGTCCCGGAACCGCCCACGGGGTCCGTCACGGTGACCGTGATCGAGAAGCTCCCCAGGGCCCGGGGCGAGCAGGTGAGGGTGGGCGCGCTCACGGACACGCAGCCGGCCGGGAGCCCGGAATAGCTGTACGAGTAGCTCCCCGTCCCCCCCGAAGCGGAGACGGTGAGGTTCGTGCTCTGCCAGTAGTCAAGGGCCCCCGCGCTCGCGGAGAGGACGACGCCCGAAGGCTGGGCGTTCACCTGCTCCGTGAAGGTCGTGGAGCCTGAGCCGCCGATCGCGTCGGTCGCCACCAACCGGACCGTGTAGGTCCCGCTCGCGGTGTACACGTAGTTGGGGTTCTGTAGGCCAGAGGTACCTCCGTTGCCGAACGTCCAGGCGTAGGTCAGGCTCCCCGTGCCGCCGGAACCGACCGCGCTGAAGGCGGTGGCGACCCCCACGTCCGTGGGGTCCGGCGAAGCGGAAGCGACGACGCTGGGAAACGAGTTGACGGTGACGGAGACCGCGCCCATGGTGGAGACCCCCCGAGAGTCGGTCACCGTGACCGTGACGCTGTAGGTCCCTCCTATGACGTAGGGATGCGAAGGGTCCCCCAGAGCGGAGGTCGTCCCGTCCCCGAACTCCCACGCGTAGGTGAGCGCCCCGGTCCCTCCGGAGGCGAACGACGCAAAGGCCACCGCCATCCCCACGTCCGTCGTCCCTGGGGTGGCCGTGGGTGCGACCGAGGGGAGCGCGTTCACGCGGACCGCGAGGGTCCCCGTCGTGCTCTGGCCCAGGCTGTCCGTCACCACGAGCGACACGGTGTAGCTTCCGGAGGCCGCATAGGCGTGCGTCGGGAAGGCGGCCGTCGAGGTGGTGGCGTCCCCGAAGTTCCAGGCGTAGGTGAACGGACCCACCCCTCCCGCGAGCCCGGAGGCGAAGGTCACGCCTAGGCCGACGTCGGTGGTGGTGGGTGTCGCCGCGGGGGAGACGGTGGGAAGCGCCACGACCGTGAGGGTGCTCGAGCCCGAAGTGCTCGACCCGACCGCGTCGGTGACGGTCAAGGACACGAGGTAGGACCCAGGGGTCGCGTACGCATGGCCGGGGGAGGCGAGCGTGCTCGTCGCCCCGTCCCCGAACGTCCAGAACCAGCTGTACGGGCCAGTCCCTCCGGCCACGGACCCGGTGAAGCCCACCGCGACCCCGGCATCGGCCGGGTCGGCGGAGATGGACTCGGAGCCCGAGGGTCGGGCGTTCACGACGATGGGGGAGGTGGCGGTGGAGCATCGCAGGAGCGCGTCGCACACCGTGAGCGCGGTCGTGAAGGTCCCGGAGGAGGAGTAGGTATGGACGGCCGAGGCCCCCGACGCCGTTCCGCCGTCCCCGAACGTCCACGCGTAGGTGATCGGGCCGGTCCCGCCGCTAACGCTGCCGGAGAAGGCGACCGCCATGCCCAGGTCCGTCGTGGAGGGGGAGGCGGTCCAGGAAGCGACGGGGTCGGGGTTCACGACCACCGTGAAGCGCGTGGTCGCCTTGGCGCCGACCGCATCGGTGATGGTCAGCGTGACCGTGTAGCTGCCGGCGGCGGCGTAGAGGTGGGTGGGGTTGGCGGCGGTGCTGCTCGTGAGGTCGCCGAAGTTCCACAGGTAGCTGACCGCTCCGGTCCCGCCGGACACCGACGAGGAGAACGCGAGCGCGACGTTCAGGTCCGTGGGATCTGGGGCGCCCGAGGCCGAGACCGAAGGGACCGCATTCACGACCTCGGTGAAGAGCGTCGAGACCTGGCTGCCGTAGGCGTCCGTGACCACCACCCGGACGGGATAGGTCCCCGCCTGGGCGTAGGTGTGCGTGGCGGTCGCCGAGGTG
>JAKATE010000120.1 GCA_021828085.1 Thermoplasmata archaeon
CCGATCCCTACGCCCGCCCAGAGCGCGGGGCGACGGGAACAGGGAGCTTCGCGCAATGGCTCGGCCGGCGGGTGCTGGTGATCCTTCCGCAACTTTTGCTCGGGCTCACAGTGCTCTACGTGCTCACCGAGACGGTCCCCTCCCTCTCGCTCCCCTCCGGCGCGCCCGGGCCCGTGCAGTTCCTCACCGGGCTGGGGACGTTCATCGGGGACCTGCTCAGCGGCCGCTGGGGGAACGTGCAGCTGGGCAGCTCCGGAGCGACAGTCCCGGTCTCGCTCCTCATCCGCTATTACCTGCCGTACTCGCTCGAACTGGCCCTCCCCGCCCTCCTCATCACCGCGCTGATCAGCTACCCCCTCGGTCTCCTCTCGGGCTGGAACGAGGGGCGCAACCTGGACCGGGTGGTGAGGGCCTTCGTGGCCTACGCGGCCTTCTTCCCCTTCTTCATCCTGGGTCTGTACTACACGGGGGCGCTCTACTCGCCCTTCCTCGGCACCTTCGGGGACACCTTCTTCGGCAGCCTTCCCTCGGCGACGTGGTTCGACGTCCACTCCGGCGGCATCCCCTCCTGGGTCGGGTACTTCACCAACACCACCCCCACGGGGTTCCCGGTGATCGACGCGGCCCTGAACGGGGCGTGGGCCGCCGAGGAGCTCATCTGGATGAAGATCCTCCTCCAGTCGACGCTCATCGGCCTCGCCTATTCCGCGCTCTACCTGCGCTACGCGCGCCTGGCCGCGGTGGGGACGAAGGAGGACCCCACCACCGTCTCCTCGCGCGCCCGGGGGACGGCGGAACGCCGCCTCCTCTGGCGGGAGACCTCCCGGCGGGTCCTGCCCATCTTCGTCTTCACCCTGGGGAACACCTTCGCGCTCTTCATCCTCATCCAGTCGATCGTGGAGTGGTACTTCCAGGACGCGGGCATGGGGGCCTATCTCATTCAGAGCGCCCTCTCCCCTGAGGTCCCCTCCGGCGGGCCTCCGCTGCTCGCGGTGCTCGCCTTTCTCGTCCTGGTGCTCATCCTGGGGGTGAACCTCCTCGCCGACGGGATCAGCCGCAAGCTCGATCCGCGCGTCGGTTGGTCCGGCCGGAGGGAGCATTGACCGCGGGTCTTCCGGAGAAGGCTCCGGGCGAGGGCGTCGACCTCGACGAGCTGGGACGGGGGCAATGGAGCCGGCGGCTCCACCGCCTTAAGCTCACCCCCTCCTTTCTCGCCGGCTTCACCATCCTCGGGTTCTATGCGGTGGTGGCGGCGTTCTCGAACGTCTGGTTCCCGGGAGGGGTGGACCAGCTGACCCCGCACTACTACTCGGGGATCGCCTGCCCCGTCCCCCCGGGGCCGAGCCTCTCCCTGCTCCCCTTCTCCATCGGGCCCCACCCTCTCGGCGTCACAGGGGGCATGGGCTTCGGGGTCCTCGAGGGGCTGGTGAAGGGCACCCCCTGGGACCTCCTGCTCCTCTCCCTGGTCATCTTCCCCTCCGTCCTGGTGGGCACACTCGTCGGGAGCTGGGCCGGGTACCGGGGCGGCTGGGCGGACGATGTGCTCATGGCCCTCTCGGACGTCTTCCTGGCGATCCCTGAGTTCGTCCTCACCCTGGTGGTGCTCCTGTTCATCCTTCCGCTCGTGCCGGCGGAGTGGTCCCTGGTGGTCTTCGGGCTCCTGCTGAACCTGGTGCTCTGGGCCCCCTTCGCGCGGCTCGTCCGGGCCCGCGCCCGAGGCGTCGCGCGCCTCCCCTTCGTGGAGTCGGCCCGGGCGGCCGGCGCTTCCGGTGGGCGGATCCTCCGGCGGCACATCCTGCCGAACAGCGTCTTCCCGGTCCTGGCCCAGGTCCCCACCACCCTCGCCACCGTCCTCATCCTCCTCGGCGGGCTCGAGTTCGCGAAGCTCCAATCCTTGGCCTTGAGCTGCCACGGACCGGCCGCTCCGCTCTTCTTGCCCTCCCCGACCTTCCCGGAGTGGACCTGGGTCATGGCCAACGGGGCCTGGGCGTGGCTCCCGAGCGCCAATCTCGACCCGTGGTGGGGCTACACCTTCCCGGCCCTGTGGATCCTGCTCTTCGGGATCGGGGTCACCCTCGCGTGCGATGGGCTAGCGCGTTTGCTTCGGAATCCCACCGTCGCCTGATCGCGCCCGCTCCATCAGCGCGCTCCCCCCCTCCTCCGGGGGGCGGAGCCGGCGGAACCGGGCGTAGACCGCGAGGTCGTAGGCGGACTTGACCGCGCCCGCGAGCATGAGCGGCGCCGCCAGGAAGGCCCCCCCGAGCCCCAGCAGCGCGCCGGTGATGGGGCCCCCCAGGGCCTGGCTACTGCGGGCCGCCGTGGTGTATCCTGCGGCGGCCACTCGATCGGGGGGGGAGACGAGGGCCTGCGTGTACGACTGGCGGGTCGGGACGTCCATCTGGGAGAGCAGGGTGCGGCCGACCCAGAGCCCCCCGGCCCAGGAGAAGGTCGGGGCGAAGGCCAACAGCACCAGGACGAGGTTGGAGGGGAGGTGGGTGAAGACCATCGTCCGGAGCAACCCGATCCGACGGGCGAGGGGGGCGGCGAACAGGAGCGAGCCGCCGGCGGCGAGGTTGCTGAGGAAGAAGATCGTCCCGAGGAGCCCGGTCGGCGGGTGGTAGCGCAACGCGAAGTAGTAGACGACCAGGCTGCTGCTGATGAGCCCTCCCCCGAAGGCATCGACGCTGAGGAGCGCGGAGAGGGAGAGCACGAAGGAGCGCGCGGAGGGAGAGAGGGTCGGAGGTCGCGCGGCGGGGCTCGGGCGGGTGGCGGGGAGATGGAGGGACCGGTAGGCCGGGAGCAGCCCGGCGCCGAGCAGGCCGTAGAGGAGGAGCACCGGGTCGTGGGGGGACGAGAAGGGGAACGGCGCCCCCGCCCGGGCGGCGGTGATCGGGACCGCGGCGAGCGCCCCGAAGGCTCCCCCGAGGTAGCCGAGAAGGTGGTAGCGGGCGAAGTGGGCTGTCCGTTCCCGCGGGGAGGAACGGTCGGCGAGGCAGGCCTGTTCGAGCGCTCCGAGGGCGTTGACGTCGGAGCCGCCGACGACCACGCCTCCCAGCAGGAGCGCGAGCACCACGCTCTCCAGGCTGCCGATCGCGCTGTAGAGGAGCAGACCGCCCAGAAGCCAGGCGAGCGCGGCCACGGAGAAGACGCCACGGCGGGAGAGCCGAGATTCCAGGGAGGGAGCGGCGAGGGACCAGCCGGCCCCCGCGGCGAGCGCGACGCCGACGAGGGTCCCCACCAGCCAGGGCGCGTAGCCCGCCTGGGCCAGGTCGAGGGCAAAGACGAGGGAGAGCGCACCGGCGGCGAAACCGCGCACGGCCCGGGTCCCGTACAGGAGGCGTCGCTCCCGGCGTTGGAGGCGTCCCTGGGATGGGCCCGGTCCTGCGCTCTCAGGGTCGGTCGACGGCACGCGGGTCAGGACCCCCGACCCGGGGATAATGCTCTCGGTCTTCCGGATCCAGGGAGGAGCGAAGGGAGGGGAGCGAGGGCTCCCGATCGCGCTACCCCACCGGCGGGGGACCGGCAGGGCCCGCCGTTCCCGGGGCCTTCAGGGTCCCCGCCGCGGAGGGGGAGCGTCGAACAAGAGCAAGGGAGATATACAGTACCTTCGTCGGGCCCCATCCCTTCGAGGAGAAACGCGTGAGCCCCCCTCCACCTTCCGGGACCTTCACCGCCGCCAAGCTCCGGCGGCTCCGCCAGCGCCGGCGCTGGTCGGACCGCTACTACAAGCGCCGGGTGCTCCACCTGAAGGAGCGCTCGGACCCGCTGGAGGGGGCGCCGCAGGCCCGCGGGATCGTCATCGAGAAGGTCGGAGTGGAGGCGAAGCAACCCAACAGCGCCATCCGCAAGTGCGTCAAGGTCCAGCTCATCAAGAACGGCCGTCAGGTCACGGCCTTCGCGGTGGGCGACGGGGCCATCAACTTCATCGACGAGCACGACGAGGTGCTGGTCGAAGGGATCGGGGGCCGCATGGGGCGTTCCTACGGGGACATCCCGGGGGTCCGCTACAAGGTGATCAAGGTGAACAACGTTTCGCTCGACGAGCTGGTCCGGGGACGCAAGGAGAAGCCCGCCCGATGAGCCCCGAGGAGACCCCGCGGGCCCCCCCCCCCCCCCCCGCCCCGGCGGTCAGCGCCGGCGGGGCCGCCGAAGCGTCCGCTCCCCTCCCGCGGACCACCCCCTCCGCGCCTCCCCCGCCCACGTTCCCCTTCCCTCCGCTCTTCGGACAGTTCCCCTTCGAGGGCGTCGAGGTGCACGACCCCGGCCTCAAGCCGTACCTCTACCTCGACCCGGTCTACGCCCCCCACTCCGAAGGGCGCCTCGCCCAGAAGCCCTTCGGCCAGGCCCACATGCACCTGGTGGAGCGCCTGGCGAACAACCTCATGCGCAAGGGGCGCTTCACGGGCAAGAAGAGCAAGGCGCTGCGCGTCGTGCGCGAGGCCTTCGAGCAGATCCACAAGGAGCAGAAGTCGAACCCGCTCCAGGTCCTGGTGAACGCGGTGGAGAACGCCTCCCCGCGGGAGGAGGTCACGCGGCTGCAGTTCGGCGGCATCTCGGTGCCGCGGGCGGTGGACGCTTCTCCCTCCCGCCGCCTCTCGGTGGCTCTCCGGAACCTCGCCCAGGGGGCGATCCAGGCGAGCAAGGGCCCCGGGGTCTCGATCTCGGGCGCGCTGGCCCGGGAGCTCACCCTCGCCGCCCAGGGCGACCCCTCCTCCTACGCCGTTGCCCGCAAGGACGAGGTCGAGCGCGTCGCGCAGTCGGCCCGCTAGTCTCTTCACGTTCACGGGCATCGGAAGGTTGGTAAGGCAGTATGGGGCACATCCGAGCGGACCTCGCGAAGGCCATTCCGGGCATGATGCATGTCAAGGACAAGATCCGGAACATCGGCATCGTGGCGCACATCCACCACGGGAAGACGACGCTCTCGGACAACCTTCTCGCGGCCGCCGGCATGATCTCCAACGAGCTCGCCGGCAAGCAGCTCTACCTCAACTTCGACGAGCAGGAGCAGGCCCGCCTGCTCACCATCAACAACGCCGACGTGACCATCGTCCACGAGTACGGGGGCGAGAACTACCTCATCAACCTCATCGACACCCCGGGCCACGTGGACTTCGGCGGCGACGTCACGCGCGCCATGCGCGCCGTGGACGGGGCCGTGGTGGTGGTCTGCGCGGTGGAGGGGGTCATGGCCCAGACGGAGACGGTCCTCCGCCAGGCGCTGCGCGAGAAGGTCAAGCCGGTCCTGTTCATCAACAAGGTCGACCGGGCGATCAAGGAGCTCAAGCTCACCGCCGACGCGATGCAGAAGCGCTTCCTCTCCATCATCTCCGAGGTCAACGAGCTCATCCGGCGGATGGCCCCCCCCGAGTACGTGGAGGCCTGGCAGGTGAAGGTGGAGAACGGCTCCGTGGCCTTCGGCAGCGGCTACGAGAACTGGGCCATCAGCTTCCCGTACATGCAGAAGACCCGGGTCACCTTCAAGGACATCAACACCATGGTCACCGAGGGCCGGTCCAAGGACCTGGCCCAGCTGGCGAAGATCAACGACGTGGTCTTCGACATGGTGGTCCGCCACCTCCCGAGCCCTACCGACGCCCAGCGTTACCGGATCCCGCACATCTGGAAGGGCCCCCTGGAGAGTCCCGTGGGGCAGGCCATGGTCCACGCGGACCCCGCCGGCCCGCTCGCCTTCATGATCACCGACATCACCATGGACCCCAACGCCGGGGAGATCGCCACCGGGCGGGTCTTCTCCGGGAAGCTCGAGAAGGGGATGGAGGTCAGCATCGTGGGGACCCGCGCCAAGGACCGGGTCCAGCACGTGAGCCTGTTCATGGGGCCGGAGCGGCTCATGGTGGAAGAGGTCACGGCGGGGAACATCGCCGCCGTCATCGGCCTCGTCGAAGAT
>JAKATE010000121.1 GCA_021828085.1 Thermoplasmata archaeon
GTGGATATCCTCCGCGCCCATCAATGCTTGGTGGTCGCTGGGCCACGACCTCGGGGCTCACCCCTTCCCGGCCCGCTCCTCCGGAGGCTTGGTGGAACGGAAGCGCGCGAAGAGCGCGAGGTCGTAGGCGATCTTGATCGCCCCCGCGAGGGCGAAGGGCCCGGCGAGCCAGACCGCCCCGGCGCCCAGGAACGCCCCCGAGACGGGAGCCCCGAGCGCCTGGGCGCTCCGTGCCGCCGTGGTGTACCCGGCGGCGGCCGCCCCCTCCTCCCGGGGGACGATGGCCTGGGTGTAGGACTGCCGGGTGGGGACGTCCATCTGCGAGAGCGTCGCCCGCGCGACCCAGACCACGCCGGCGATGGGGAGGGCCGGGGTGAAGGCGAAGAGGATCAGGAGGACGCTCGAGGGGATGTGCGTGAAGACCATGGTGTTGATGAGCCCGAAGCGGCGGGCGAGGGGAACGGCCAGGAGGAGCGAGACCGCGGCCGCGATGTTCGCCGCCGCGAGGACGATCCCGATCTCTCCCGCGGAAGCGTGGAACCGGAGCTCCAGGAAGAGCGCGACGAGGGCGTTCGCGATGAGCCCCCCTCCGAAGGCGTCCACGGAGAAGAGCCCCGAGAGCTCCAGGATCGGGCGGCGGTGCTCCTTCGAGAGCGGGCGGAGCCCCGTGTCGGTGGACTGCGAGGGCGATCCCGCCGAGAGCAGGAAGTAGCTCGGCACCAGCAGGAGGCCGAGAAGGCCGTAGACCAGGAGCGTCGGGTCGTGGGGCCCGGTCGGGAGGACGTTGGGCGCGGAGAGCGCGAGGGACCTGAGGGGGCCCGCCGCGAGGGCGCCCATGGCGCCCCCGAGGTACCCCGCGAGATTGTAGAAGGCGAAGAGAAGGGTCCTTCTCTCGCCTTCCGCGGCGTGGGCGAGCGTCCCCTGCTCCAGCGCTCCGAGCGGGGAGATGTCGCTGCCCCCCGCGACGATCCCTCCCAGGGCGAGGGCCCCGAGGAGCACCCCGAGGTTGGAGAGGTCGGTCCAGAGCAGGAACCCTCCCGCCGCGAGCGCGAGCGAGCCCAGCGCGAAGAGGAACTTCCGGGACCCGAGCCCGCCCCCGCGCGGGAGGAGGAGCGACCAGAGGGCCGCGCCCCCCATCGCGACTCCGAGGAAGATCCCGATCTGCAGCGGGTCGTAGAGGGCCACCTGGAGGTCCAGGGCGAGGACCACCGAGAGGGCCCCGGCCCCGAACCCCCGGACGGTCCGCGTCGCGGTCAGCACGACCGTGTTGCGGGACGCGGTCGGGCGCGTCGAGGGGATCATGGGCCTTCCGTTCCCTCGGGAGGGGTCCGGCTCGGCCTCACGCGCCGGCCCGGTCCTTCAGGTAGTCGACGGCCACGTCGCCGTAGGGCAGCGTGAGGTCGGAGAGCAGGTGGGTCCCGTTCACCACCTCCCGCACGGGGAGGTCCGCGAGCGGGGCCATCACGTGCGGCTGGAAGTGGAGGGCGGCCGGTCCCTGGAAGGCCCAGTGGACCTTCAGGTCCTGGTACTTGTACCGGACGAGCTGGAGCACGTCCAGTCCCCCCGTGACCGACGGGATGATCTTCAGGTTGAAGGCGTCGTGGAGCATGGACTCCTCCACCTTCGCGACGTCGAGCGGGTCGTACTTGTACGCCATGGTCGCGATCGCGACGGTCTCCTCCCCGTAGCGCAGGTGCCCCGTCAGGGTCTCCTTCACGACCTTCAGCTGGGGATGGGCGTGCTTCTTCGGGAACCCCCAGATCTCCCTCCCCGCCGCGATGGGCGGGTCGTCGTCCAGGAACATGTACGCGCAGAAGCTCCCCGGCTTTCCCTGGTAGGTCACCGGGATGACCACCCCGGACTCGGTGTAGCTCCCGAACCCCTGGGAGTCGGGCATCCGGATGATCTCGAACTTCGCGAGCGGGTCGTCCGGGACCACGAGGGGCTCGGGGACGAGGCGCTCCAGGGCCTCGCGGTCGGTGCGGAACGTCGTGATGAAGAACTCGCGGGAGAGGAAGCGGTACGGACCTCGGGGGTACGACGGCCTCCCGGGGGGCATGGCGAAGAGCTGACGGACCTCGGCGATCTTCATCGGTTCTCCTCCTTTCTCGCCCGCCCGATCTCCCGGGCGAGGTCGGGGGAGTGTGGGACGAGGAGATGAAGGGGCTCCTCCGTGGGGCCTGAGGTGACCTCCACCAGCCCGCCGGCGTCTCGTACCGAGGTGATCTCCCTCAAGGGGACTGCCCAGCGGAAGTCCCCCACCTCGATGCGGAGGGCCCGGTCCGTGACCCACACCGCTCCGGTCGGTCCGGAGCTGTGTTGGGGCGTGTGGGTCTGGGGAACGACCAAACGCGCCGGGCCGAAGACGCAGCGGACGGATTCTTGCGGGGCCATCCCGCGGGGGACCCCGAACCCCTTGGCGGAGAGCGGTTCGGATGCTTCCCTGGCTCGCAAGGCCTTCGGCCACTCCGGCCACCCGTGGGTCTGGAACAGGGGGGACCGGGTGACGGGTCCGAGCGCAGCCGCGCGGTGGAACCAGTCCGGGTGGAGGTACTCCAGCCTCCACGCCCCAGCGCGCGCGGCACGGAACTCCGCGCGGCAAGCCCCGCACTTCCTGAGCGTCTTCGTGGTCCGCCCCGCACGTCGCTCCTTCATCGGCGCGATCCCGCAGATGGGACACGTGAGCGCGAGGGGCCGGGGTCCCTTGGCGCGGGCGTTCGCGGTGAGCCTCCTCCCGCCCGCTCCATCCCGGGTCATGTGACGACCCCCCGGACCTCGGCGTGGTACTCCCGCTCGGCGAGTCCCTTGATGATGCCGGCCAGGCGGCCACCCACGACGCGGTGACCGACGGCGGCGACGGCCCGCCCCGCGCCGGTCGCGATGGCGACGCCCCGCGGCTCGTAGTGGAAGACCTCGAACCTCGTGCCCTTGATCCGCGCCAGGATGTTCCTCGCGGCGACGGGGCCCTGCTCCAGCGCCGCCTGCGCCGTGCTGGGCACCGGGGTCCCGTCGTAGGGGTCGACCATCGCGGCGCAGTCTCCCAGCGCGAACACCCCCGGCTGGCCCTCGACCTCGAGGAAGGGGGTCACCATCGTGCGCCGGGCGGGGCCCTGAGGGAACGGGAGCCCCGCGACCAGGTCCGGGGCCTGGAGCCCTCCGCACCAGACGAAGACGTCGGTCGACCTGGGAGGGAGGTCCTTGAACTCCACGCGACCGGGCGCCACCGAGGTCACTTGTCCCCCGTCGACGATCTCCACCCCGGCCCGGATCACCTCCTTGCGCGCCCGCACGACGAGCCTCTCGGGGAGACCCGCAAGGAACGGCGCGGGACCCGTGAGCACCGTCACCTTGACCGGACGGACGGGGTGTCCGAGCACGTCGCTCCAGTCGGAGGTGGCGACGTGCGCCCCGAGCTCGACCCCCGTGGCTCCTCCTCCCGCGACGAGGACGCGCAGCGGCGGAGCTGGGGACGCACCCTTACCGCCCGTGGATGTGAGGAGTGCCCGCAGGCGCTGGGCGAGGTGAAGGGCCCCGGGGACCGTGTAGACCTCCTCGCTGTGCTCCTTGCACCCGGGGATCCCGTAGTAGGCAGGAACGCAGCCCAGCGCAAGCACGAGCACGTCGTAGGGCAGGTCTCCGGCCGTGGTCCGCACGTACCGCTCGTCCGTGATGAGGGCGAGGGCCTCTCCCTGGACCACCCGGACCCCGGAGCTCACCAGCGCGGTGCGGCTGAAGGGGAACGTCCAGGGCGAGGGCGCCTCCGAGGCGCGGAGGGCCTCGGCCACCCGGTAGAGCTCGGTGCGGAAGGTGGTCGAGGGCTCCCGGTCCAGGAGCACGACCTTCTCCGCCGGGTACCCGCGGGCGACCAGCGCCCGGGCCGTCGAGACCCCGGCGTACCCCCCGCCGAGGATGAGTACGCGTCCTTCACCGGCCTCGAAGGCGGGCCGAGGCTCCGGGCCGGCAGGGCGGGCCGGCGCGGCAACTCCTGGGGAACTCTCTGCCACCCTGTCCACCCCCCTTCACGAGCAAGACGTAAGACGGTGGGAGGAGGAAAACGCTTAGCGGAAGGGGACGCCCCCTCGCTCTGCTCTGCCGGACCCCGTTCCTCTACGCGGGGGTCGCGCGGAAGGCCGGCGCGAGACCGACAGTTCTTCTGCCCGGACCGTTCGCCCCCTCCCATCCCCCGCGCGGAGCGGGAGAAACTGGAAGGAGACCAATGAAGGCCCTCATCACCGGCGGCGGCGGGTTCATCGGACAGCATTTGGCGAGCGAGCTCGTCGCGCGGGGCGACCAGGTGGTCCTCATGGACATCGGGTTCCACCCCGGGCAGCTGGGCCCCCTCGAGGGGAAGGTCGCGACGGCGGTGGGGAACCTCGCGGTCTTCACCGACGTGCTGGACGCGGTGCGGACCCACCGGCCGGACTCGATCTTCCACCTGGGCGCGCTCCTCTCCGCGAGCGCCGAGGAGAACCCCATCGGGGCCTACCACGTGAACATCGACGGGAGCTTCCACGTCCTGGAGGCGAGCCGGATGTTCGGCGTGAAGAAGGTCGTCTACACGAGCTCCATCGCTTCCTTCGGCCCCGGGGTCCCCGACCCCGTCCCGAACGAGTGCGACCAGAAGCCCACGACGATGTACGGGGTGTCGAAGGTGTTCACCGAGCGCCTCGGCGAGTATTACTCCCGGGACCTGGGGGTCGACTTCCGGGCGGTACGTCTCCCGTCCATCCTCGGTGCGGGCCGGGGCGGAGGGGGCGCGAGCGCCTACTCGACGTTCTTGATCGACAAGCCGGCCCGGGGACAGCCCTTCGAGTGCTTCTGCGAGCCGCGCACCCGGATCCCGCTCCTGTACGTGGACGACGCGGTGCGGGCGCTCCGGCTCGTGCACGACGCGCCGCGCGCGGGGCTCAAGCGCTGCGCCTACAACGTCCAGGGCTTCTCGCCCACCGCCCAGCAGATGCTGGACGCGGTCAAGGCGAAGGTCCCCCGGGCGGAAGTGACCTTCAAGACCGACCCCAAGATGCAGGCGATCCTGGACTCCTGGCCGCGCTCGCTGGACGACTCGGCCGCGCGGGAGGAGTGGGGCTGGTCCCCCACCGTCGACCTCAACGGGACGATCGACCGCTACCTCGCGGTGGCGCGGGGTGCGACGGGGCCTGGAGCTGCGGGCGGGAGGTAGTCCCCTCGGGGGGACGGGCCCGCAGCGGCCCCGTGGGCCCGGAACGGCTCGAAGTCTGCCCTCTTCTCCCAGCGGAGGAGGGCCTCCTCGGCGGACTTGCGGCCTTCCTTCCGGTGCATCCGGAGCGTGGTCGGGGAGAAGTCGTAGTCCTTCGACTCGAGCTCCCCGTCCTCTCCGGAGTGCGTGAGCAGGTAGAGGTCCACGTGGTGACGGTGCCGGAGCAGCGTCGAGGAGAGCTCGGGGAGCCGGGCGAGCCTCGCGCGATCGGCCTTGGGCAGGGAGGCGAGGCACTCGTCCATGACGAGGTGGAACTCGGAGTCCCGGGCGGCCTCCTCCGAGTCCAGGTCGAGCTTGCGCATGTAGGTGAGGTCCTTCAGCGTGCTCAGCGCCTCCGGGAGGTTGCGCGGGAGCCGGTGGTGCCGTGGGAAGAGCTCCACCATGACGACGCGTCGGCGGTCCGAGTGCGGGAGCACGTCCAGGACCTTCCGCGCGGGAGTGTTGCTCACGAGGCCCCCGTCCCAGTAGTAGCGGTCGCCGACCTTCACCGCCGGGAACGCCGGAGGAAGGGCCCCGCTCGCGAGGAGGTGCTCGACCCCGAGCCGCTCGGTGTGGCTGTCGAAGCCCCGGAGCTCTCCGCTCTGGACGTCCACCGCGGTCACGATGAGCCGGCTCGCGCCGTCGTGCAGCGCGGGGAAGTCGACCATCTTCTCGA